>CAIMNT010000165.1 GCA_903842855.1 uncultured Actinomycetes bacterium | reverse complement strand
TCGGCGACGCTCCTAAAGTCCATCTCGGGATAGAGCCAGGCCAGGTCATCCTCACTCATCTTGATAACCGAGGAGATCGTTGCCCATTTTTCTACAATCTGCTGATAGCGGGAGCGATCACTTACAACAGAGCTACGAATGTTGGGATCAAAGACCAGCGGAGCTTTGACTCTCTTGGCCCAATTGAAGAGATTGGTGGCACCTGGCTCCACGATGGTTGCCAAAGTTCCAATGTGTAGGGCAGCAGGTGGGTGCGTTGGGTCTGGCAGCCATGACTCGTTGAATTCAAAGGTGGCGGTTCCATCAATGAGAAAATCGTATGAAGCACTGCCGCGCTCATCGAGAGTAACCGTTGCTAAACAGGTCGGATTATGTGACGTCAACGAGTAGTCGAGTTTGACGCCATCAGCCAAGAGTTCAGTGCGCGCTTGATCGCCGTATTTATCAGTCGAAATTCCATCAATAAAATGCGCATCAAATCCCAGACGCGCAAGCGCCTTAGCGGTATTTGCAGGTCCTCCGCCAACAATTGCAACGCGTTGCGCACCACGTGGGATTAGGTCAATTAAGACTTCACCCGCGATCCAGATTGCTTCGCTCACTCGTTCTCACCGACTCGGGCCAGGAACTCTGTTATTACGCGAATCCCAAAGAGATGATCGTCAACTTGAGGTAGCCCACTGATGAGAAGAATTCCAGCGAGCCCTTCTCCAGTCACATTGAGCGGAAGCCCGCCGCCATGAATTGCATATGTCTCCTCTGGCAGCCCGTATGTGGCATACCAATCGATGCCAGCCTCTTCAGCCTTTACCCGCTCCAGCATTGTGGAGTGCCCGGTTGCCAATACAACGCGAGCCTTGCGCGCAATCCAAGAAGGTTGATCTGGCTTAGCTCCAGGCAAGGCGGTATGGAAAACTGTCCACTCTCCGAGACGAACCTCGATTGAGATTGCGAGTGATTCGCGTTTAGCGATTTCTACAGCTATCTCACCAATCGTGACCGCATCTTTTAAGTCACAATGCGGAAGAACTAGCACCTGCTCTTCGAGTTCTAGTTGAACACTTGTGAAGCCCCCAGTTGTCATGTGCACACTCTAATAGAGAGCCATAAACTTCTCGGTATGACCCATATATCCCTAAATAAAACCGATCTTAAAGTCCATCAACTATGCCTCGGCGGAAATGTCTTCGGCTGGAGCGCCGATGAGGCTCAATCTTTCCAGGTCCTCAATGCCTATACCGAGCACGGTGGCAATTTCATTGATACCGCTGATGTCTACTCAGAGTGGAAAGATGGAAACACAGGCCATGACAGCGAGACCATCCTTGGCAAGTGGATGAAGCAACGCGGGAACCGCTCTGAGATCGTTATCGCAACTAAGGTAGCAAAGCTCTCGACTCGTCCAGGGTTATCCGCCGCCAATATAAGCGCTGCGGTCGAAGATTCACTCCGCGCACTACAAACCGATTACATCGATCTCTATTACGCACATGAGGATGACAAGACAGCTCCTCTTCGCGAAACCCTTGGTGCATTCGATGCGCTGATTAAGTCAGGCAAAGTTCGCTACATCGCCGCTTCCAACTACACCGGTGAGCGACTTGCGGAAGCTCTTGAAATTTCTAAAGCTGAAGGCTTCGCTCAATATGTTGCTCTTCAAAATCACTACAACTTGCTGGAGCGCGCAGAGTTCGAAGGTGATGCCGCTCCTGTTGTAATCCAAGAGGGTATCTCTGCAATTCCATACTTTGGTCTTGCTCGTGGATTCTTGACTGGTAAATATCGCCAAGGAGAGACTGTTGACTCAGTTCGTGCAGCTGGCGTTGCAGCTTACGAGAATGAGCGCGGTTACAAAGTTGTCTCGTTGCTTCACGATATTGCCAAGACTCACAACACCACGATTGCATCGGTTGCTCTCGGTTGGCTTGCTGCGCAACCTGGTGTTTCAACTCCAATTGCAAGTGCTCGCACCGTCGAGCAACTTCAAGAGATCGTAAATATTGCATCTCTTAGCGAGAGTGAGATTGCGGAGTTGTCAGACCTCACAAAGTAAGAGATTTTAGAAAAGGCCCCAGAAAAATCTGGGGCCTTTTGCTACCTTCTGACGAAGAGCACTTAACAGTAACACTTTGCACACTCTAGAAAAATCCACAGATTCAATTGTCTTTAATAATTTCTCACCGCCATTAGCTTAGATTCTAGTCATGCGGCTGTAGCTCAGCGGATAGAGCACCTTTATGACGAAGAGTTGGTCGTGAGTTCGAATCTCACCAGTCGCATACCTACAAGGAGAGGTTCTCGCCTCGTCAGCGAGAACCTCTTTCTCATTTACTTTGTGGCGACAGGTGTTGGTACAGCCCCTCCAGCTGGACCTCCTCCGAATCCACCACCGGGAGTGATACCCAGTTGTGTAAAGCAGGTCTGCATCGCTTGCGCTGTCGCTGGGTCCTGGAAATTAGGACGCGACGTGGCTGACAGAGTGATGCCTGCTTTCTTCAAACAAGCGGTCAACTTTGGATTAGAGAAGGCACCACCTCGTGTGCGTGCGGTAGTTGTCGGTGCTGGCGCAGCGCCGGTCGTTGAAGTAGATGTAGTGGTCGAAGGCGCAGAACTGGCAGTCGTGCCACCGGCTGCACCTGCGGCACCGGTATCGGTAACGCGAGCACCATCACCGGACACCAGCGATGAGGCTTGGGTTGGATCATCCAGTGTGATGGTCACCGTTCCACCTTTAACAGATTGAATGGTGCCGGTGATACGAGATCCCCCGCCGAAGCCACCAAAGCCGCCTGCGGCAGCGGCTGCGCCTGTACCAGTGCTTGTTCCAGCACCAAATCCGCCACCTCCAGCAAATGCGGCTCGAAGTGATGCAAAGCTTGAAGCTCCGGCTGTTGCAGTTGTTTTATTGGCTTCGTAATGACCATACCAAGTTCCAACCGAGAGTAGTCCCACTATCGCAAAGAGAATGGCCAATCCCTTCGTGTACTTGTTCGTCCATTGGAATGTGCCCTTTGCCAACTCTTCCTTGAGATTATCTTCCACCTCAGTTGCGAAGAGATCGAACTTCGGGGCGTCGGGATTTAATTCATCATTCATAGCGAAGTGCCTCGATTGGTCGTAGTGATGCGGCGCGTGATGCTGGGTAGCCACCGAAGAAGACACCGATCAAGATGCTTACTCCGAAGGCCAAGAAGACTGATGCGGGAACGATGACTGGCTTAGTTCCGGCGATCGTGAAGTGGCTGCCTACAAATCCGGCGATCACTCCAAGGACCCCACCTAAGAGCGACAATATCGTTGCTTCGATCAGGAACTGACTCAAAATTGCGCCCTTAGGAGCTCCAATAGCTTTACGGATACCGATTTCTCGAGTTCGTTCAATGACCGTTACCAGCATGATGTTGGTGATTCCAATTCCACCCACCAGAAGTGAAATTGCGGCAACCATGCCCAGAAGTGTTGTGAATGTCTGCGAACTTGTTGATGCAGTAGTGAGAAGCGAAGCCTGATTGAAGACGCTGAAATCAGCGGTTTTGCGACCTGAAATTCCATGACGAGCATCCAATATTGCCGTTAACTCTGCTTGGGCTGCGGTCGTGGTGGTTGACTTCGTTGCCTCTACCAAAATATCTGTCAATGGTTGATTTCCGGTGATGGTGTTCTCCATCGTTGTGATTGGGATCAGAACCAAACTATCACCATCCTGGAATCCAGAAGAGCCTTTGACGGTAGTCAATCCAATGACAGTAAATTGAATTCCAGAACAGCGCATTGTCTGACCTATGGGATTTTGAGTTCCAAAGAGAGCTGTTGCAGTTGTCTGTCCAATAAGAGCAACTCGACGAGCTTGAGTCACATCCTCATTGGTGAAGTACGAACCAGATTGAATCGAGGTGTTACTCGCCTCGTAATAGGCGGGCCACGTTCCATAGAAAGTGGAAGGTGTAGTGGTGTTTGCTCCAACCACGCATGTCCCATTAGTTGAGGCAATTGGCGCAACCTGTTTGATATCGGGTGCTTGCGTCTTATCTGTCAGAGCGACCGTGTCTAGAATTGTGAGCGGCTTCTGCGTGCTGGCACTTGCTCGAGCTCTAGCCCCAAATCCTCCGCCACCAGAACGTACCTGCAGAGAATTAGTTCCCAGACGGTCAAGGGAAGCTTGGATCGCCTTACTAGAACCGTTACCTACGGCAAGCAGGATGATCACCGATGCGACACCAATTGTTATGCCCAGAACGGTCAACGCGGTCCGCAACCGATTTATAAAGAGTCCGCGGAAAGCAAAACGAATGATTTCAAATGCACTCATGCGACGCGCTCCTTATTAAGCACATCGCTGATGATCTTGCCATCTCGCATTCGAACAATCCTTTTAGCGCGGTGGGCAACTTCATCTTCATGGGTAATCACGACAACGGTGCGACCAGCACGATTGATTTGATCGAACAAGTCCAACAGATCAGCGGTCGATTTGGAATCAAGCGCACCAGTTGGTTCATCCGCCAACAAGAGAGCCGGGCGAGTTGCGAGCGCGCGAGCTACCGCCACGCGTTGCTGTTGACCACCCGATAACTCCGTTGGCTCATGATCCATTCGATCTGCAAGTCCAACCACGCCTAGCGCTATCTGGGCACGTTCGCGTCGCTCCTTGGGGCTGACCCCTTGATAAGCCATCGGCAACTCCACGTTGTGGAGAGCTGATGTCCGCGGAATCAGGTTGAAAGACTGGAAGATGAATCCGATCTTTCTTCCGCGGACAATCGAGAGATGGTTCTCTTCCATTGAGGAAATTTCTATCCCATCCAAGAAATATTGACCACTTGTCATGATGTCGAGAGCCCCCAGAATATTCATTAGGGTGGACTTACCTGAGCCCGAAGGACCCATGATCGCGACATACTCTCCCGCCTCAATGGTCAAACTCACCCCATTGAGTGCGAAGATTGATGCATCCCCGACCCCGTAACGCTTTACCGCGTCGCGGACTTCGATAACGGGTTGCTTATCAACCACCGAATCCACCGCCTCCGGTACGTCCGCCTGCGAATCCACCGCCACCGAGGCCAGCGCCCCCTAGAGTCGATGGAACACCGGTTAACGACGAAGAGGTACTAACAATCGATGGAAGAGCTACCTTCTGACCTACCTTGAGACCAGACAAGATTTCATCACTAGAGTCACCAACAATGCCGACAAGGACGTTAGTTGGGGTCTCCACTACTTTGCCCTTCACCGTCGTAACAACATTGACGAAGCTGGTAGTGCCACGAGTTGTAACTGCCCGTGAGGTCACCGCGATTGCATTTGGAGAATCTGCAACCGTCACAGTTACAGTAGCCGTCATTCCGGGCTTGAGGCCGGCGACTTTGCCAGTCAATTGGAATGTAACGGGATATGTAGTCGCTCCACTCGATGTAGTCGGTAATAGGGCGACGTTAGCAACTTTCGCTATACCTGTTGCATTTGGAAGTGCTGTAAATGCAATCGAAGCGTCCTGGCCAACCGCAATCTTCGCGACATCAGATTCAGAGAATCCTGCAGTAACCTGCAAACCACCAACGTCGGTTAAGACTATGAAACCAGTGGCCTCGGTCGATCCATTGGTTGGAGTTGTATTAGGACTAATGGTGGATCCGATCAAAGTATTGGAGATAGATGCCACTCTTCCCGCAACTGGTGAGATTACCGAAGCTCCCGCTAAATCCTTCTGGGCAGAGACCAGATTGGCTTGTGCGACAGTGACTTGGGTTTGATCAACCGCAATAGTTGTTGCAGAAGTCGTAGTGCTATTTTGCAACTGGTAGAGCTTGAGAGCTGATTGTGCGGAGTCAATGGATGCCTGTGCACTTGCGAGTGTCTGAGCATTCTTCTTTACATCAAGTGCGGCGGTTGCTTGTGCATCGGCATAGGCTTGTTGATCAGAGGCAATTGTCTGAGCATCCTTGGCCAAATTCTGTTGCTGAGTAATAAGTGCATTGTTATAGGCAGATTGTGCGCTGATCACAGCATTATTATCTTGAGTGAGAGTTGTGCAATTCG
>CAIMNT010000164.1 GCA_903842855.1 uncultured Actinomycetes bacterium | reverse complement strand
GGATTTAATTCCAAAGTTAAGAATGATTGCCAGAGCGGTGACAACGGAGGAGTGGCCGAGTGAGAAGAAGAAGCCGACGCCCATCGGACGCTGGCCCTCTGCCATTAATTTTCTAGTGGTGTTGTCGATTGCCGAGATGTGATCGGCATCAAAAGCGTGGCGCATTCCCAAGGTGAGGGCGAGAAAGCCGGTTCCCCAGCCGAACATGGTTCCATCTGCGAGTTTGTAGTGACCTGAGGTAGCAAAGGTCATGAGAAGTGCCCCGCCGATGAGAAGGAAGAAGATAACCCCGAACATGGCGCTAAGACGGCGTCGTTCATCTCCTGAGAGGCTCGCAAAGGGGTTCTTCGTCCGCTTTGAAGTTACAGGAGCGTTCATGGGGACCTTTCGGGTCGTTCTAGGCTAGTAGTTGCAAATCATTCGCAACTACTAGCCTATTGCAACAAGGTGGAGGCTACAACCCGAAATTAAAGGGCAGCGCCGCCTTCATGCTCAACGAGTGAGTCTTTGCCAACGTTGATAAGTACGGCAGAGACGATTGCTGCAGCGATAAGGAATCCAGCACCGAATTTGAAAGTGGTGCTAAAGCCATGAACCGCTCCAAAGATTGGAGCCTTAGCGCCAAGAGATGCATGACCCTTGATGTAGGCAGCCGTTGAAGAGATTGCGACAGTGTTGAGAAGCGCTGCGCCGAGAGATCCACCAACTTGTTGGCTGGTGTTGAGCATCGCGCCAGCAACGCCGGCGTCATGAGATCCCGCATCGTGCAGACCAGTACTCGCACTTGGAATGAATACAAAGGCAAGACCAAGAGACATGATCACCATTGCAGGCAAGATTCCAGTTGCGTATTCGGTAGTTGGAGTAATGCCTGAGAGCAACCAGAGTCCACCAGCACCCACGATTAAGCCGCCGACCATGAGTGGACGAGGTCCAACCTTTGGAAGTAGCTGTGAAGCAATACCGGCTCCGATGATCACTCCACCGCTAAATGGCAAGAAAGCAAAGCCAGAGCGAAGTGGTGAGTAATGCAAGAAGTTCTGCATGTAGATAGAGAGGAACAAGAACATCGCGAAGAGTCCGGTTCCGGTCAAGAGTGAAGCGAGGTAAGAACCACCGCGGTTACGCTCATTGAGCACGCGAAGTGGAAGCAATGGGTTTCCGACCTGCATCTCAACTCCGATGAAAGCAGCGAGAAGTACTGCTGCTACAACGAAGAATGGATAAGTGTGAATATTGGCCCAACCATGGCTAGCTGCTTGGCTAAATCCGTATACCAGGCTGATTAATCCGAGAGTTACTGTAAATGCACCAGGGATATCGTAGGTGTGCTCACCAGTTGACTTAGATTCATGCAGATTTGGAAGTGCCAGAACTACAGCGATAATTGCAATCGGCACATTTACAAATAAGCACCAACGCCAGTTGGCGTATTCGGTAAGTGCGCCGCCGGCGATCAAACCGATTGCAGCTCCACCACCTGAGATTGCGCCGTATACGCCGAATGCACGTGCGCGCTCTTTCGGAACTGTGAAAGTGACGTTGATAAGAGCGAGTGCTGCAGGTGCGAGCAGCGCAGCGAAGGCGCCTTGCAATCCGCGAGCTGCAAAGAGCAACCCTTGGTTGGTTGCAAATCCACCGAGTGCTGAAGCACCTGCGAAACCAATGAGACCGGTGATGAAAATCTTCTTACGTCCAACATCGTCGGCGATACGTCCACCTAGAAGAAGGAGTGAACCGAATGCGAGTGAGTATGCAGTGACAACCCATTGACGACTTGCATTAGAAATATGAAGTGCAACTTGTGCCTTGGGTAGTGCAAGGTTGATGATCGATGCGTCGAGAACAATCATGAGTGATGCGATAGCAATAACGACGAGTGCGTACCAACGATTTGGATCTAATCCTTCATCGCCTGGTTGCCAATGATGTTTCTTCGAGCCTTTTACATTTTCTTGAGATGACATGTAAAACCTTCCACATAAGTGCGTCTTTTCCGCGTAAGGTTGAACTTTATTGTAAAAAAGTCCAAGGCGCGCCCTGAATACCCTGCTAGAGATGAATTTCAGGTGGCGATCTGCTACCTTCGCCATAGCGTTTTTTGAGTCCTAGGTCACTTATTTAATTTAAATAAAGCCTAGGAGAATCAAAGGAAGCGAAAACTATTAGGGGAGACTGTCATCGTGTCTTGGCACCAGCCAAGAGTCCTCGATGCACACAACGTTCGAAAATGACTCAAACACTAGAGCCACAAACATTTAGAAAGCTAAGTAAGAATCCACGTCCGATCGATGTAAGTCGAGTTGAATCGTTACTCGCTATTGAATGGGAACGGTTTGCAAAGTCCTCTTTCGCCTCGCGCATCGAGTTCGACCTTGCCCTGGGCTCAATGCCTTTAGGCGTTCCATCTAGTTTCCAGCACTGGGATCCATATCCACTCTCTATCGTGAGTGCCAAGGGCGCTTGGATGACCGATGTAGATGGTCGCAAGCTCCTTGACCTCTCTATGGGCTTTGGAGCAATGCTCGCCGGTCATCTCAATCCCGAGGTAGTTGCTGAGACTAAGAAGGCACTGGATACCGGAACTCTCTTCGTAACTCCTTCACCTATCTCACGCGATGGCGCCGAGCGCATCTGTAAGCGCTTTGATGTAGATCAGATTCGATTCGCCAATTCGGGTACCGAGGCAACCATGTACGCGGTGCGTCTAGCCAAGGCCTACTCTGGCAAAGATGGACTCGTAAAGATGGAGGGTGGCTACCACGGTAGCTACGACCCGCTAACGGTCTCGGCTAAACCAGATCTTAAGTTGGCCGGTCCCGCAGATGCTCCGACCCCAGTAATTCCTGCTGGAGCTAATGTCGGGGAAATTTATGTAGTGCCTTTCAATAATCTCGTTGCACTTGAGCGCGTCTTTAAAGAGCACTCCAAAACTATTGCCTGCCTCATCATGGAGCCAGTTCTAGAAAATCTAGCGATTGTGCTACCCGATGAGGGATATCTCGCGGCCGTTCGCGCGCTCTGCGATCAATACGGGATCATTTTGATCTTCGATGAAGTTAAGACTGGACTCACTGCTGGACCTAAAGGCGCCGCTGCTCGTATCGGTGTTAAGCCAGATCTGATCTGTCTTGCTAAATCAATCGGTGGCGGATTGCCTCTCGCTGCATTTGGTGGAAAGAAAGAGATCATGGATGCGATTGCAGATGGTCGCTTCCATCACTTCGGTACTTTCAATGCGAACCCACTTGCCATGGCCGGTGTACGCGCGATGGATAAGGTTTGCACAGATGAAGCACTTGGTAAGGCGGAGGCCTTGAACTATCAGGCTCTCGATCGCATCACTGAGATCATCAACGAGTACGAGCTTCCAGCTCACACAGTTGGTTTTGGAATTAAGGGTTGCATCACCTGGTCGATTGATCCAGTGCGC
>CAIMNT010000163.1 GCA_903842855.1 uncultured Actinomycetes bacterium | reverse complement strand
TGCACACCGGTAAGCACAAGGTGCTCTCGTTCTATCGCAGCTATCACGGCAACACCACCACCGCTGTAACTGCGACTGGTGATCCACGTCGTTGGCCTAACGAGCACGCCAGCGGACATGTCCACTTCTTTGGTCCATACCTCTATCGCAGCGCATTCTGGGCAAAGGATGAGGCCGAGGAGACCAAGCGCTCGCTCGAGCATCTTGAGCAAGTCATCATCTTTGAAGGTGCGAGCACCATCGCTGCCATCTTGATTGAATCAGTCGTCGGTACCGCCGGTGTCTTAATGCCACCAGCAGGTTACCTAGAGGGCGTACGCGCGCTCTGCGACAAGTATGGAATCAAGTGGATTGCCGATGAAGTGATGTGCGGCTTTGGTCGCACCGGTAAATGGTTTGCCTACCAACACTCATCTGTCGAACCAGATCTCATCGTCTTCGCTAAAGGCGTCAATAGTGGTTACGTTCCACTTGGCGGTGTGATCATTAGCGATGAGATCGCTGCAACATTTAACGATCGTGTCTTCCCAGGTGGACTTACCTATAGCGGACATCCACTTGCAACCGCTGCGGCTGTCGCAACGATAAACACGATGCAAGAAGAAGGCATCGTCGAGAACGCTGCCAAGATTGGCCAAGAAGTTATTAAGCCGTTGCTTGAAGAGTTGATGGCTAAACACAAGGTCATCGGTGAGATTCGTGGACAGGGAGTCTTCTGGGCAATCGAACTTGTTAAAGATCGCGCGACTCATGAACCACTCGCGCCTTATGGTGGATCAAGCCCTGCAATGGGTGAACTCATGGCTGCTTGCAAGAAGGCCGGCATGATTCCATTCATGAACTTCAACCGTATTCATATCTGCCCACCATGCAATGTGAGCGAGGCGGAAGTTCGCGAAGGATTTGCAATCTTGGATGCTGCACTTACCTCGATCGCATCTCATTACAGCGGCGCATAACTCATCGCTTGAAGTGAGCGCCACACAATGACTTCCGTCGATTTAATGACGCTTGCCATTGATTGCGGGGGATTAAGCATTAAGGCTTCGGTCTTGGATGGCAAGGGAACTTTGCATGCCCAACCCATCTCTACGCCGACTCCATATCCGCTCAGTCCCGCAAAGCTAATCAAAACTTTTCAGGAGCTTGCGGATAAGTTGCCGCCCTTTGATCGAGTAACAATTGGTATGCCAGGGATGATTCGCCACGGTGTGGTCGTGCATACCCCGCACTACATAAACACCAAGGGGCCGCTGACAAAGGTCGACCCTGAGCTGCTTACCAATTGGCGTGGTTTCGATATGCAATCAGCGGTTGCTGCTCACTTTGGTAAGCCCGCTCTCGTGATGAATGATGCTGAAGTTCATGCTGCTGGTTTGATTACAGGATCGGGTCTAGAGGTTGTTTTCACACTCGGCACTGGCCTTGGGTTTTGTATGTTCGATGGCGGCAAGTTAGCGCCCCACTTCGAGCTATCTCACGCTCCGATTCGTCGCGCCACAAGTTATGACACCTGGATTGGGGAGCATGAGCGCCGCCGTCTAGGGGATATGTTCTGGTCGCGCCGCATCAAGTCGATGGTCGAGGATTTGCGTCCAGTATTTTGGTGGGATCGTCTCTACATCGGTGGTGGCAACTCTCGCAGGATTAGCCCCGCAGTTCTCAAAGCTTTAGGAGATGATGTCATCATCGCCTCCAACACGGCCGGAATCCTGGGTGGCGTTCGCGCCTGGGAGCTGCAAGGTGATACAAAATGAGGACCCTGCTTAGGATCTTTAAGAACGAGACTTTTTCGGCATACATCCTTATTCCAATCGGTTTGCTCGCGATAGCACTGGGAAGTCATTTCGATTCACACTTCTTGGAGCAAACTCGAACGATTGCGGGATGGCACTTTACGATTCGTGAATTCACCCTCGACTATCTACTCGGATTCTTCTTCTACAGCGTGGGTCTCCAACTTCGCTTTGAGCTAGTCCAAGGTTCACTCGTCGATCGCAAAGTTTTGATAGTCAGCGCCTTCTCAGCAGGTATGGGAATGGCAACTCCCGCGCTTCTCTTCTTTCTCTACAACCGAATTAATGGCACCCCCACCACCGGTTGGGGAATCACCATGGCAACTGATCTGCCATTTGTGCTTGCCATGTTGGTCGTCTTAAAGCGCGCAAATCTCAAGGGTTTTGTGCTCGCTCTAGCCACTATCGATGACATTGGTTCAGTCATAGTTCTCTCCATAATTTTCAAGGTGAAGATCGACCTCGCAGCGTTCTTGCTGATGTTTGCGGTTCTTGCGCTTTACTACCTAATCAGTCGCTACCTCAATTCCCGTGTGCTACTGGTCTTGCTCTTCATTGTTGGTCTCGCCTTCGGACACCAATCGGGGATTCAAACTTCACTT
>CAIMNT010000162.1 GCA_903842855.1 uncultured Actinomycetes bacterium | reverse complement strand
TTCAGTTTCAATCTCCAAATCGGCCGTCGCCGCCCGCTGAAAAGTTTCTGGTCTTGTAAAATCGTCTTTGCCGATCGTCCTTATTTGCGAAGAGCTTATAGAAAATATTTCACACAATGCTTTTGTAAAATAAACTGAAACCAGGTATCCCCTCATCCAATTAAAGTAAACTTCTTCAATTGATCGGCCATTGTTGTTCATCTTAGTGATTAAATCACCTTGGGTTAAAATTTCATAGACCCGTGAAATGTGTTCTTCAATCAACTCGTCGAGATTATCAACTCGAATCTCGGCATCAACGGCATTGTGAATCTTTGTAATTATTTCAGTAAGTCTGGCATTCAAGGATGCCAGATGTGCAGTATCAACTTTGCGCTTAATATCCTTGGCAGATAAGTGAGATTTTGAAGCTGCCTGTGAAGAAAAATCCATTGATTTCCTAAATTCTTTGAAATAGGCAAAATCAATTACTGTTTCTTCTCGAATTCCTTGATCCGTCATTTGTAAATAGTAACTGCATTTGAGTAAACAGAATATTCAATTGCTTCCAAATTTCGATAGACCGTCTAAAACCTCTTGAAAGGAGTTCATGACCCGATTTAAACCCCCAAGACTGTAGACGGGTTTACTTCCCCAACGCATATTGGCATTTTCAATGAAATTGGAAGGGGGGTATTTCATGTCAATAAGAAATCCTAATTTGGTGGGAACTTCCAACCCTAGACAAAGTGATTCGTTCCCGGATTTCGTTAAGCGATTGTATTTGCTACTTCGTAAGTCCCATTTGTCTTCCTTTGTCCAGTAGTCAGTCCAGGAGATGACAATTTCGAATGGACGGCTAACTGTATTGACTGTGTAGGTAATGTCTGCATTTGTACTAATCTCTCCCCGCAGCAGAAACTCTCGTTCGCGATCAGCACCGTTTAGTCTTACATCATGCCCACGATGTTTCAGGTTCTGTATGATTAAATCTTCTGACAACCACCCCAATATCAAATCCAAACCATACTCTAATGTTGTTCTGGCATCCTTGTGGTATCCGAGCGCACATCGAGAAGAAATGAGTTTGACGGAATCTTCATCGAGGTTGAGTGCAAGGCACTCACGAAACAACTGGAGTTTGGTCACATTCGAGTTCCTAAATTTTTGATCTGCGTATCCTTCCAATGCCTCCTCCATCGATGTTGAAAGGTATCGTTCAAGCAGAGACAGACCAAGAACTTTATTTTTCAGTCTTTCTGATTCGATGGAGAGGTTCACGGGCATAGAGTATGTTGTGATTTGCAGGCGGCGCTATTGTTGGCGTCTACTTGGATATTTTAGAGCTTTTGGTTTTGTCCTGAAAACGATTTTGGCAGATTGGAGTCCGAAGAAGTGGCCACCACCGGAAGAAACCGCTCCGAGGGCTGGACGCATGCCAAAGTGGACGGTCATGTCAATGAAGTTGAATTTGGCAAGGAACTTTTCTCTGATCCCGTAATGATCTCTGAAATAATTGCCGTATCGGGCATTAATGCTCCAAAAGAATCACCTACTGTTCGAGTGGATGGGAACAAACATGTGACATCCATTTTTGGAGATAGCACTGTATCGAAAGTCGATTTGCAGCTTCATTGGTCGTCAGGTGAATACATCAACATCTCTCTCAAGAAAAGTGATGCGGGTCAAGTTTGGTTAATCTCAGTACCTAGATTTTTTTCAACGGTCGAACATCATTTGGGTAGGTCTTTAGATTCTGATGTGAAATCGGGAATCTCGCTGTTCATCGGAGGGAAAAACTTGTCTGATTGTATGAGCCTGTACGAAGCGGCTTTGGAAGCAGACACAAAGAATATTCCAAAGATCGCCAACCAAGAAATTCATCAAAAAAGACTTGTTGCTCTATCCATTAAAGATCATTACCCGGACATTTGGAATGCCACAATCGACTTTTTCAATTCAAACATTGAGTTGATTACTTCTTTGTCATTTTCAATGGGCCTCGCTAAGTCCAAAGAGGATTCAGCACAGGTCGTTGTCTATAACAATGCGTCAGCTGGAGCTAATGTATTTAATATCCACGAGATAGTGGCTTTTGCTCACGAATCGGTAATAGTTACTCCGATAGATTCAGGACCTATGAATGGTGGAAGCACTCTGCTACTACCTACTGGGTTTCTACAAATGCATCACCCCCAAGGGGACAATCAACTGCAATTTCATCACCAGTACAAAAAAATATCGTCCCTGTAGCTACTCCCATTCGTCCCAAGTCTGATTAATGGCATCGAGAATTGATTCTCCAATCGCCTTGCCCAGCAGTGGAGGAACCGCATTTCCGATTTGCAATCGCTTTTCGTCGGTAGTGCCCAGAAAATCAAACCAGTCGGGAAAACTTTGACAACGGGCTCCTTCGCGAATTGACAACGCTCTGTCTTGAGTTGGGTGAATGCAGTTCGCACTTGATGGGGTGGTGAAGTTTCGTGTGATTGTCGGACTTGGCGCGTCTCCAATGATTCGTTGATAGCTATTTTTGAACCCAGAAGTCGGCCGAAGATTTTCAGGCATCGTTCTTTGGACTTCTGGATCTAAGGCGGACTTGCCCTGCGGTATATACGAAAGCATTTCAATGAAATACTCTTTGTGTCCGACAGCAAAGTGGTCAAGGGGTTTTGTGGAGCCGTTCCTGTAATATTTTTGGAGCTCATTTTTAGCAGAAGAACGGTATTTTTCTAATCGTTCGCCGGCGGCTAGGGCTGGCAAATCAGAAGTGGCGTCATTAAATGTCCATTTCTCTTGACCGTCCTCGGGTTTCTGTACGAAGAATTTTTCTAAGGCTAAAGCGTCTACAGTTCCATCATTAAAAAGGTTCTCGCCCGATGGCAGTTTGACTTCGCCTGGAAATCTGAAGGTACCGACCTTGCTTCCGACAAGCAAGAAGCGTCTTCTTCGTTGCGGGACTCCAGACAAGCTTGCGAGCACGATTGCTGAGCGCACTTGATATCCAATTTTCTTCGCGAATTCAACTACTTCTTCATGGATTTTGCCATTTTGATATGTTTTGAATCCAGTTACATTCTCCATGACAAAGACTTTTGGCTTGGTTATTTCGATTGCTCTCAAAAAGGCGAGAACCAATCCATTTCGTTTATCATCTAGAGCCCTTTTGCCGGCTGTTGAGAATCCTTGGCAAGGAGGCCCACCGACAACAATGTCAAACGGGCCATGCTGCTGATTCACTTTGCGGACCAGGTCGTCATCAATAGGCTCGCAGATTGGTTTCAATCCAAGATTGTGTTCGAAAGTTTTGCAAGCGATTTCCCAAATATCGATCGCACACGCTGTTTCAATCTTGTTGCCGTTATTATCTGAAGCCAAACTCATGCCTAGCGAGAGTCCACCACAACCTGAAAATAGGTCAAGCGAGCGATACTTTTTCAATGAGTGCTCCCATAAAGTTCAATAGGGTTCTAGTCTGCCTTATTGGTGTGACATTCTAGTTCCGACATGTCCTGTGGCCACTATTTCTGACCGCTTTATTTAGGCAGTGAATCTGACAAATCTTGAGACATTTGGGGCTAATCTAGTTTGGTGCTTGCCTACCTAGCCACCAAGAAGCAGTTTTTAAGAGACGCCCCAAATATCGAAGACAAGGTGAAGGATGCCGTTTTCAAGCATCTTCATATGAGAGTTGGGACAGCCGAGTACAACTCATGGCGCAATTCTCTTGGAAATGCCATGTTTCACGTTCTAAATGAAAGTTCAATTCCAGATGATGCCGCAGTAGCGGTTGAGTATCGGTTAAATGGGCGTCGATTTCGAATTGATTTCATGATTGGCGGTACGGATACTTCCGGTCGAGAAGCAATTAGCATTATTGAGCTTAAACAATGGACTGATATTGAATTCTCCGACCTACATGAACATGTCCGCACC
>CAIMNT010000161.1 GCA_903842855.1 uncultured Actinomycetes bacterium | reverse complement strand
GACTCTATTGATTGGAGACTCTCCCTCCAATTCGGATCCGCGACCGCTGCCGCAGCCTGCGAAAAGGGACGCTCCGGTGAGGTTGATCAAATCCGTGTGGCGCAACTATTTAATGAAATTCGCAGATTAGAAGGCCTGAAAGGTAGTGCACTGTGAATGTTGAACAGTATGCCCGCATGAAGAACGGCGCGGGGTTTATCGCCGCCCTGGATCAAAGCGGGGGAAGTACGCCCAAAGCTCTCGCCTTGTACGGGGTTGATTCAACAATGTACTCGAATGAGGAGGGGATGTTTGCGCTTATGCATCAGATGCGGGTGCGAATTATGACCAGTCCCGCATTCACAAGCGATCGAATCCTAGGTTCAATCCTCTTCGAAATGACTATGGAGAGCCTCGTAGATGGTCTCCCTGCAGCAGAGTATCTCTGGAGTCGAAAGAAGATTGTCCCCTTCCTCAAGGTAGATAACGGGCTACTTCCGATAGCAAATGGCGTCTCTCTCATGAGACCAATTCCAGAATTGGCATCCAGGCTGGACAAAGCTAAAAAGTTTGGAATTTTCGGTACCAAGGAGCGATCGGTTATTCATGAACCTAATTTCGCTGCAATTAGCTCCTGTGTCGATCAACAATTTGAAATCGCCGATGAGGTCTTGGACTCAGACCTGATTCCAATAATTGAACCAGAGGTCAACATCCAGAGTAATGAGAAGCGATACATAGAGGAAATTCTCAAAGGAGCGTTAATGGCCGGACTGGATGCACTAGAGGTCACTCAAAGCGTAATGCTCAAACTGACTCTCCCAGAAGAGGCAAACTTCTATGCTGATGTGATCCACCATCCTCGCGTCCTTCGCGTAGTAGCTCTTTCAGGAGGCTATAGCCAAGAAAACGCAAATGAGATGCTCTCCAAAAATGATGGAATGATCGCAAGTTTCTCGCGGGCACTTACCGAAAACCTAAAGTACCAACAGAGTGAGCAAGAATTTAATTCCGCACTGGATCAATCCATTGAGAACATTTTTCTAGCCTCTAGTTTGAAGCTTCCCCATAATTAAATGTGGTGACACAACCTCCATCGACGGTAACAATCGCTCCCGTCATGAATGAGGCGCCATCAGAGACGAGGAAAGCAGCAACATTTGCGACTTCTATTGGCTGGGCTTGCCGACCAATTGGTTGCATGCTGGCAGCCTTCTCACGGCGAGCAATAGCTGCTTCTAACTCCGCAGGGGCAAGAGTGGCACGGCGCCGGCCCAGGCTGGTGTCGATATACCCAGGACAGATTGCATTTATGCGTATTCCGTCAGGCGCGTAATCAACCGTCAACTGCCTGGTGTAGTTGATGATGGCACCTTTAGATGCGCAGTAAGCAGCGGCCTTTGGGGCTCCGACCAAACCGTAGGTTGAGGCAATATTTACGATTCTGCCATCTCTCTGCTTGAGGAAATGGGGAAGGGCGTACTTGGTACACAAGAAAGTCCCACCGACATTGATCGCCAAAACTCGCATGAATTCTTCGAGTTCGATCTCATGCGTTCGAAGTTGTCCTCCTCCGACCCCCGCATTATTAACGAGAATGTCTAATCCTCCATATGTTGCGACCGTTGTATCAATGAGATTCTTCACCTCTGCCTCTTGGGAGACATCTGCTGGCACAAATATTGCCTCCCCTCCAGCCGCCTTTATCTCTGCAACAGTTCGCTCACCATCTTCGGCGATGACATCTGAGACAGTCACTTTGGCGCCCGATTCAGCTAACTTCTTTACAGTTGCCCGCCCAATCCCATTTCCGGATCCGGTGACGATTGCTATCTTTCCTGCAAGATCAGACATGGAAGACTCCTTAAATTATTCGACGATGGTACGACTGAGGATGACTGTTGTGATAAATCGCTTGAAGAGGTTGAGCGGATCTGAATCAGTGATCTCTACCTTTTTGGCTCCCGTGCGGGTAGTTCCTGGAATCCAGGTTGCCTGCTCTGCAAAATCACCGTTGTGGAAGGTAATTTCGATAGTACCCGGCATGCTAATCGCAGGCTTGCGAATTGCAGAAAGATTGTTAAGCGCCTCAGTAGCCTTTGATTTAATTAAGGTGCATGCCTCGACTGGATGCATTGAATTTGCCGCCAGACGCGAAACACTTTCTTTTACAACCGCCGCACGAACATCCGGAGACCAGACTTCTGTCTCAATGCGAGTTGTCTCATCTCCAGTTACAAGCACAACAGGCACTCCGTAGTGTTGTGCAACGAGGCAGTTGAGCCCGGCTTCAGAAACGATTACTCCATTGAGTTTTATATCGGCGATTGCTCGAGGATTGTAGGTGTGAGAAAGCACCGAACTATCACTGCTCATCGAGCCGTGATAACTCACAAAAAATATGGCATCAAATGAACTATCCAGGCCCTGCATCATGTACATAGGTTTATGTTTGCCGGAGAGATAGCGCGCGTTTCCGGCAAGAGTTGCTGGCTTCAAATTTTGCATAGAGGAGTGGGAATCATTCACCAAAAATTCAGTAGCACCGGCCGCGAGCGCACCTTCGATACTGGCATTTACCTCATTTTGAAGAAGCTCTCGATAGTAGCCGTACTCTGGATTTCCATGTAAGCACTGGGTCCAATCTACGACTCCTGCGGTTCCTTCCATATCGGAACTTATATAGATTTTCATAACAACGCCTTTCTTGGTCGGAATTCAGGTTGAGTTGAATGTTCAGTCATCAGTGTGTACGTGGAGCCTTCCATCCCGGCCGCTCCACCGTGGCGTCCATCGGGAGTCAGCGCAAGACAGCGCAGCTCGGCACGAAAATCATCAGGCAAGTTTCTTGCATCGATCAATGCTTCAAAACAAGCATCTTCTGGAGAGAGCCCCACTCTCATATTTTCGACCACCGTGCGCGCAGTGCCACCCCGGAGTGATAACTCACCGCGACCGGTGCAGGCGGCCGCGCCATATCGAAGATCGGCGTAATTGCCTGCTCCAGGAATCGAAGAGTCGCCTACGCGTCCGGGGTGCTTGTATGGATATCCACTTGTGCTCACACCACACACTATTTCACCGCTCCTATCGAGCGCGATGATGTTGATGGTCCCCCAGGGACCTTCATGAGGTGCAAACTTCTTCACTAGCTCAATGGCCGCTTGGCGATAACGCTCATCACCGCTCATCGCTTTAGTATTTTCACCCTCGATAGATTCAGAATTCACGCTCTTTAACTGCTCCAACCAGAGCGCTTTAGCCTCTGGGGTGAGTAGCTCGGCTCGAGTAAATCCTAAAGAGTCCGCAAAAGCCTCAGCGCCCTCACCTACAAGCAGTGCATGCTGTGGCAATTGTTCCAAGACCGCACGTGCAATTGAGATGGGGTTTGGGAAATTCTTAACCGCTCCGACCGCGCCAAAGGCCCGCGAAGAACCAACCATTATCGATGCATCAAGTTCCACAATTCCACGAGCATTAGGCAGGCCGCCAGTACCAACATAGTGATCCGCAAGATTATCCTCGCAGGCGATGAGCCCTCTCTCGACTGCTTCAAGCGCTGAACCACCTCGGCGCAAAATCTCCATCGCCGCTGGAATTCCAGCTTCGCTCCGTTCGCTACCGATGATTACTACTTCAGGCATTCACCTTCTCCTTAATCGAGTTTGATAGATGTAAATAAAATATTAGAGATTGATGCATGCAGTTAAATGGCTAGGGGTTCCAACTTCTACCAATTGTGGATCAGTTACGTGGCATGCCTCCGTCGATACAGGACAGCGACTCATAAATCGACACCCTTGATATGCAGCCTGCATCGTGGGTAGTTCACCTTGTGGAGCTTCACCTAGCTTTGAACCAGGAGTCATCTTCGGTACCGAGCCCAACAAAAGTTTGGTGTAAGGGTGCTTAGGGCTATTGAAGACTTCCTCTGTTGGACCCTCTTCAACAATACGTCCCAGATACATAACCGCAATTCGATCGCTTACCTGTCTAACAATGGCAATGTTGTGAGAGATGAAGAGCATCGTTAGACCTAGGTCTCGCTTCAGGTCAAGAAGCAGATTCACGATACTCGCCTGTACCGAGACATCGAGTGCAGATACCGCCTCATCCGCGATCAATACCTTTGGCTCCAGCGCTAAGGCACGTGCGATGCCTATACGCTGCCTCTGCCCACCAGAAAATTGGCGTGGATAAGACTCTAAAGCGCTTACAGGCAATCCGACGATGGTCATCAACTCGGCACAACGTTCGCGCACTTTCTCTTTCGAGACTAAGTGGTGAAAGAGCAATATCTCTTCCAGCATATCCCCGATCTTCATCCGAGGGTTCAATGAGGCAAAGGGATCTTGAAAGATCATTTGAACGAGGCGACGTTCTTCTAAAGTGCGCTTAAGACCCATCTGGCGATCAAAGAGCATGAGCGATCCCCCGGTTGGAGGGTATAGCCCCACCAAGGTTCTTCCTAAGGTTGATTTTCCACAACCAGACTCTCCTACCAGCCCGACAGTCGAACCCGCCTCAATATCAATGGAAACTCCATCCACCGCGGGAATGGAGAGAGGAACTTTTCCGCGCAATTTTCCGAGCAGCGTTGATTTCCCAGAGAAATGTTTAGTGAGCCCTTGCGTGCTAAGAACAACATCGCTCATCGCTCTGCTCCATCCTTCGTTAAATCCAGAGCTGAAAGAGATTGCATGAAGGTAGCAGCGTGGTGACAGGCAGAGGCGGAGCTACCAACCGATTGCAGTGCGGGTTCACTAGATTGACAGATCTCCGTGGCGGCGAAACAACGTGGGGCGAAGGGACAGCCAGTTACAGGTTTGGTTAAATCGGCGGGTTCACCCAATATGGAGAACAGTCGTTCAACTTGATGCTCCATATCAGGAGCAGATTTCAAAAGTGAGTAGGTGTAAGGATGTACAGGGTGCTGGAAACACTCCTGCACGTCTCCGCGCTCCACAAATCGTCCTGCATACATAACGTTAATCTCTTCGCATATCTCATTCACTACCGCCAGGTCGTGTGTCACAAAGACAACTCCGGTCTTCTCCTTTTCGCGAAGATCCATGAGAAGTCGTAAAACTTGTGCCTGAATAGTTACATCAAGAGCGGTTGTCGGTTCATCGCAGAAAATTAATTGCGGATTGCCAGAGAGAGCGATCGCTATAGCCACGCGCTGCCGTAAGCCCCCAGATAGTTGATGAGGGTAGACATGAAAACGTTGCTCTGCGTTGGGAATTCCAACTAATTGCATTAACTCAATCGCGCGTTGATGAGATTTCTCTTTCGACCAGCCAAGCCTCCTATAAGGAACCTCTGATATTTGTTTTCCTACGGTCATGACGGGATTGAGGGCGGCTATGGCATCTTGAAAAACTATGCCGATTTTCTCTGCGAGGAGGGCGGCACGTTTATTGGCGCTGAGTGAATTAAGGGAAACTCCCTCTATATAAATCTCCCCGCTTGTAATGCGAGCGTTCTTAGGAAGTAGCCCAAGTATCGCTTTGAGGGTTATGGATTTCCCGCTTCCTGATTCACCCACGATTCCTATTGACTCGCCGGCATCAAGATCGAGAGAGATTCCCCGAATAGCCTTGAGCAATCCACGAGGAGTTTGAATTTCTACGTGAAGATCGCGGACGGAGAGTAGAGGTGTGCTCATTTATTCAACCGCTTTACTAAGCCATCGCCTATGAGGGAGAGGCCAAATCCGGTGATTACGACCATGACACCTGGGATGGTTGGTATCCACCACTGTTGCAGGATGTAAGCCTGGCCCTCTTGAATCATCGATCCCCACTCGGCCGTTGGGATAGGAACACCTAGACCAAGATATCCAAGGGAGACAATCGCCAAAATACTCAGCACGATATCGCTCATAGAGAAGATAATCGCTTGGCTGATTACATTGGGAAGCAGATGTTTACGCAGGATTCTTGCGGTAGGTAGACCACTTAGTTTGGCCGCGTGAACGTAGTCCAGCTCTTTTGCAACCAGAACCGCTGCGCGAATTATGCGGCAATAAGCCACCCATCCGACCAAGGTGATGGCCAAAATGATTGCCTTTGGACCAGGACCAACGATGAAGACCAGCGCGATTGCTAAAACGTAAAAAGGGAAGGCGATGGTGGTGTCGACTATGCGCATCAAGAGCGAGTCAAACCAACCCCCAAACCAGCCGGAGACTAAGCCCAGAGTGGTTCCTAAAATAAAGGGCAGAAGAACGGCGGCAAATCCGATCGCTAGGTCGATACGCGCACCATAAATAATTCGAGTAAATACATCTCTTCCGAGTTGATCGGTGCCGAGCAAATGGTGGGTGCTAGGCGGCACCAGGGTGTTAAGTAAATCTTGGCCTGTTGGGTCGTAATGTGAAATTAGCGGGGCCGCTGCCGCAATTATGATGAGAAAGGTAATGATTCCAATTCCAAGATAGAACGAGCCATTCCCCTTTAATTTCAGCCGGCTCGTGAAGGACTTTCCGCGTAGAAGAGTTGTACTCATAGCGCCACCCGAGGATCCAAAGCGGCATGAATCAGATCGGCGAGTAAATTGACAATTACCACGACGATAGCGAAGAAGAGTGTGACACCTTGCACGATCGGGTAATTGCGAGTCGCAATGGCATCGATCATGAGTGAACCTGTCGCAGGAATGGCAAAGACGCGTTCCACGATAACGGTTGAACCAACCAGGTAGGCGATGTTGACTCCCAGAACCGTCACCGATGCGATGATGGCGTTACGTACTACATGCGAGAGTGTTACTCGCATCTTGCCAATGCCCTTTGCCTTTGCGGTGAGTACAAAATCCGCTTCCAGAATCTCGAGCATGCTGGCACGCAGACTTCTAATCAAAATTGGTGAGAGCCCGATAGCAATGGAAAGCGCGGGCAAAAAGGTCGAACGAATATGTTGCAAAAAGGTATCCCCGAAACCACTCACTGGGAACCAATGGACCTTAAGGCCGAGCAAGAGAATCAATTCAATGCCAACCCAAACTTGAGGCATTCCTAGCCCCACAATAGGAATTACTCGTACTACCTGATCCCGAGTCGCTCCCTCTTTAGATGCCGCCAAGATTGCGAGCGGGACGCTTATTAGAAGCGAGAGCAAGATACCGCCACACATGAGGAACGCTGTGGCGCTCAACCTTCCTAAGATCAACCTGCTCACGCTCAAGTTATTTACATAACTCGTTCCTAACGAGCCATGAAAGAGATGATTGAGAAAGGAGAAATACTGAACAATTATTGGACGATCAATCCCCAGCATATGGTGAATGACTTTTGATCGAGCCGGTGTTGCTGTCTGTCCCAAAATAATATCTGCGGGATCACCTGGGATGAGGTGAACTAAAAAGAAAACCGCAATTGAAATACCAAAGAGGGCGGGGATAACTTGAAGAAATCTCTTGCCAGCATAGAACAAGAAATTCATTGAAGTTTCACCGCGCCCTCTCTAGTTGAAGTGCTAACAGGTCCCGCGCGGCAGTGCCGCGCAGGATTTAGTTATGCCGCTTAGTTCTTCTTTACATCCTCCATGTGGTACGAGAGCGTAGGAGTAACTTGGAAGCCCGTTACATTCGAGCGCCAAGCGTAGACGTACGAGTAGTTGTAGGCGTAAATCATCATCGCTTCATTTGCAGTGATGGTTTGTGCCAAGGAGTAAGCCTTCTGACGTGCTGCAACATTCGTAGTTGTTTGACCAGCCTTCACAGCGGCAACGACCTTGGGGTTGTTGTAGTGCGTATAGAAGTCATCGGTTCCACCATCAACAGGGTTGAGTGCGAAAGTCATTAACTCATCAGGATCTGAAATATCCATTGTCCAGGCGGTGCTGGTCAGTTGATACTTCTCGGCCTTCTGCGTTGCACGCTTCACGGATGGATCCTGTGTTGTGATGGTTAACTTCACACCGATCTTCTTAAGTGATGCCTGGAGGATGGAGCTCATCGCGTTATCTTCAACGCTTCCAGCGGTCGCTAGGTAGTTGAGCGTCAACCCCTTTGAGAACTTGGACATCTTGAGTTCCGCAGCTGCCTTGGCAAGGTTGTACTGGATGCCAGGAGTCTTTGGATCGTAGAAGCCCACGTTCGGTGCCAGAATCGAATTAGAAGCTGTACCGATGCCAGCTAGAACCACTTTGATTACAGAAGCGCGATCAAAGGCATAGGAGAGAGCACGGCGAACGTGGACATCGGCAAGTGCAGGTGTCTTTTCGTTCATCGCGATGTACTCAGATGCGGCAGCTGGGAAGGGATTTACAACGATTCCCGGTGTCTTCTTTAGTTGGGCAACTGAAGTTGCTGGTGGGAATTCATTGATATCTGCCTGTCCTGATTGCAGCATCAATGCACGTGTGTTGTCATCTGGAACGTACTTCCATGTAACTGAGTTCAAGTATGGCTTTCCTGGCTGCCAATAGTTCTTGTTAGCAACCATCTTGATCTCGGTGCCTGGAGTCCAGTGATCTAACATGAATGGACCGGTACCAACAGGTGCCTTAAAGAAGGCATCAGCGGTCTTTCCGCCATAGTTGTTAGGCAAGATCGAGTTTGAGAAG
>CAIMNT010000160.1 GCA_903842855.1 uncultured Actinomycetes bacterium | reverse complement strand
TTGGTTCCACGACATCTGTTGAGTGTTCTTCATGTGCATAGATAGGTCGACCTGAAATAATCTTTTCGACATCGAAAGGAACAATAGTTGCCACAACTCTTGGCAACTGCGAGATCGGCGCAGAGATCGCCTCAGCGGTGCGGTCGTGAAGAATACGTCCCAACACTCCCGAGTACGCCCGGCGTGGAAGAAGCAAGGTGAGTTCCACATCAGCGGACTGCGTAACTCGAATCGCGTAGTCAACCGCCGCATTAGCCAAGCGACGATCAGGGCAATCGATGAACTCAATTGATACATCCGAGAGGGCGGGATTCTTCTTCCACGCCTCCTTGATTTGGTCAGCACGTTGATCATCAATAACGAAGTGAACTGCATCGAGAGAGTGTGGGTTAAGTGAGCGTGCATAACGCACAGCTCCCACAGTTGCGATATCAACCGCATCTACTAGAACCGTGACATCATGGCGTGAAATGCTGGTCGCGCGCGAGGAGACCTGATCAATACGCAAAGCTTCCTGCTCTCTGCGGTATTGACGGTTTAAGCGAATCAGCCCCACCGTTGCAATAGGGAAGATCAGGACGATTAACCATGCGCCTTCAGAAAATTTAACGACAGCGAAGATGATTACAACTGCGAAGGAGACGGTGCCGGAGAGAAAATTGATAAAGAAGCGAATGCGCCATCCACTCTCTCGACGAATGAAATTTCGCTTCGCCATTCCAAATCCAGCCATCGTGAAGCCTGTGAAGACGCCGATTGCGTAGAAGGCGATGAGCTTAGAGACGTTGGACCCAACGAAGAAGATCAAGGTCGCCGAAGCGATCGTCAAAAAGATGATGCCATTTGAGAAGACCAGACGGTGGCCGCGCTTGGTGAGTTGACGCGGCAGGAAGCCATCTTCTGCGATGAAATTCATCAGGAATGGGAAACCACTAAATGGCGTGTTTGCACCTGTATAGAGGATTAACATCGTCGAGAACTGCACGAAGAGATAGAAGATATGTCCCATCGTTCCGTGTCCGAAGACGATCTGTGCGATCTGTGAAATCACGGTTGGAGTACCACTGCTGTAAGGCATGGCATGTGTGGCTTTGGCGAAGAATGAGATTCCAAGAACCATGCAGCCCAAAATTGTTGCCATGATCACCGTCGTGCGGCGAGCGTTGTTTCCTTCTGGTGATTTAAAGAGTGAGACGCCATTGGAGATCGCTTCGAGTCCGGTAAGGGAGGAGCCACCATTTGCGAAGGCTTTTAGCAGAATGAAGATTGAAGCGAAGGTAATCAACTGTTGTGAGTGACCGTAACCAACACTGCCAGTTCCAATAACAACCTGATGCAATGTGTGGTGAAATTCGCGCCAGACTCCCACCACAATGATCGAGAGCACTGCAAGCACGAATAAATAGGTAGGTGCTGCAAATAAGCGTCCTGCCTCTTTAACGCCTTTCAAATTTCCGTAACAGAGAATTCCGATGACACCTAAAGTGATCAGCTTTTGGGTGTTGTTGGAGGAGATTACGGGAAATGCCGATGCAAGTGCTGCCGTTCCAGCAGCGCCTTGAACCGCGACCGTGACGATGTAATCCAGCATGAGAGCCACGGCGGCAATCTGGGCTACAACGGGGCCGAAGTTGTCGCGCGCTACTACGTAAGACCCGCCGGTCTTTGTGTAGGCCATGACGACTTCACGGTACGAGAGGGTCACGATGAAGAGCACCGCTAAGACAACCAAGGTCATCGGCATCAAAACGTTGTATCCGGCGAGACCAAAAGCTGGGAGTAAATAAATAAGAATGTTCTCGGTTCCATATGCCGCCGAGGAGATGCAATCAGAGGACAAGATTCCAAGAGCGAAGAGCTTGCTCAAACGTTGATGCGAGAGAGTGTGGCGGTTGAGCGGCTTGCCCAGGAGCGCCTTCTTTACTTTGTAGGAAAGAGGATCCTTCAGGTGAGCATGATCCTGTAGCACCATTGGCTGAGGTGCATCATCTGTCCAAGCTTTTGGCACGGGTTCCCTCTTCGTCAGTCTTGGCCTCATAGCTAGAGGCAGACCGCTATTTTAGGGTTAAAAGGCGCCAATGCATGGCGAGAGGGCAGAACTCGCTCCGAGTTAGCCTCTCAAGTGCCGCAGGGGAGGGTCTCGATGTAGGGTGACTGAGTCCTCCCCGCATAAAGCCATTGCCCATTAATGATGGCTTTGGAATATGCGACTCCGAACCATTTGGTGAGCGTGGAGTTCTTGCACTCTACGTACTTATCCTGCAGTTTCACGGTTAAACCCGAACTCATCTTGGCGTTCTGCTCGTTATTAAACGGTCCGTGAAATTTGGTCACCCCGAATGATTACAAAAACCTAATTTTGATTTAAAAGTTATCCACAGTCGCTCCGTATATCCAGAGGCGAAGAGCTTCGACCGATGCTTGATCCCAAAAAATTCACTTCGAGTATCAATCGCTTCTTGTACGCTCGGTTTATTCAAATCCACCAAGGGGAATGGATGGTGCCAAATGGGCGAAGTCGATCCAACGGATAGAACGATCAAAAGCTTCCTTGTTCGCCACCACACATTCGATCCAGAAACAAACCATTTCCGCTGGTTTGTCTTAAAGGCATTCGATAACGAAGCG
>CAIMNT010000159.1 GCA_903842855.1 uncultured Actinomycetes bacterium | reverse complement strand
CGCTTGGATGTGCATTTAGGGCTGTGGACAAATTATAATATGGGTATCGATTCCACTGGTCAGTAAAGTTAGGCCAGGTAAACCAAAGGATGCTCCGTGGCTGTAATTCGTGCGCCCAAAAAAGGCGACCAGGCAAGTAGTACCACAGCTAAAAAGAGCGTTGCCAAAAAAGTGGCAGCGAAGAAGGTAGCTCCTGTTGCAAAGAAGGCTACAGCGAAGAAGGTAGCCGCTAGAAAAGCGCCAGCAAAGAAAGCAGTTGCGAAGAAAGTTTCTTCGGGTCCTCATCGTTTTCCTACCAAAGCTGAAATTGAAGCTCTCAGATTGCAACGCGAAGCAGAAGAACGTGCCAAAGCCGAACGCAAGGCGGCACATCGCTTTCCCACCAAAGCCGAGTTAGAAGCGCGCAAGGCGGCTGAGGAAGCTCTCAAAAATCCACCTAAGGTTGAAGAAGTAAAAGTTGCCGCCACCGTTATAACAAAGATCGATGGCGAAGAAGTTGAACTTGAAGAAATTGAGTTAGAAGATCTCGACACCCTTGTTGAAGAGGTTAAAGAGATCGTTGCTGTGGAAGAAGAGAAGGCAGAGATCCGCGTTGTAAACGTCGCTGAGGAATCTCAAAATGAAGAGAATGCCTTTACCATTAAAGACTCTGAAGAAGATGATGCACCGGCTCAAACAGTTTTGACTGCAGGTGCAACTGCTGATCCTGTAAAAGATTATTTGAAGTTGATCGGTCGTGTACCGCTTCTCAATGCGGAAATGGAAGTTGAACTTTCACTCCAGGTTGAAGCCGGTCTCTTTGCGGAAGAGAAGTTGGCCCACGATAAGAAGTTGGATAAGAAGTTAAAGCGTGAGTACGAGCAACTGGTGCTTCAAGGACGTCGCGCTAAGAACCACCTTCTGGAAGCTAACCTTCGCTTGGTCGTATCGTTGGCAAAGCGCTACACCGGCCGCGGAATGCTATTTCTCGACCTTATTCAAGAGGGTAACTTGGGCCTTATTCGAGCGGTAGAGAAGTTCGATTACACCAAGGGTTACAAGTTTTCTACGTATGCAACCTGGTGGATTCGTCAGGCAATCACTCGCGCCATGGCAGATCAGGCTCGCACAATTCGAATTCCAGTTCATATGGTGGAAGTAATCAACAAGTTGGCACGAGTCCAGCGCCAGATGTTGCAAGACCTGGGACGCGAACCAACTCCAGAAGAGTTGGCAAAAGAACTGGATATGACTCCAGAAAAAGTTGTGGAAGTTCAAAAGTATGGTCGAGAACCAATCTCCCTTCACACTCCACTGGGTGAAGAGGGCGATTCAGAGTTCGGTGATTTGATCGAAGACTCCGAGGCGATTGTTCCTGCCGATGCGGTCTCATTTACCCTCTTGCAAGAACAACTACATTCTGTACTCGATACCCTCTCAGAACGCGAAGCTGGAGTTGTAGCGATGCGCTTTGGATTAACCGATGGTCAACCAAAGACACTGGATGAGATTGGAAAGGTCTACGGAGTCACGCGCGAGCGAATCCGTCAGATTGAATCTAAGACAATGTCAAAGTTGCGCCACCCATCTCGCTCCCAAGTTCTGCGCGATTACCTCGATTAATTTCGAGAGAAGCCGAACTTTGTGATGAGTGAAAATCCCAAGATTTATCGCAACTCTAAGAGCGGTTCAATGAGATTTACCGGCACCGCGGATTTTGTCGACGAGGCTGGAAATCTCATTGAGACCAGGACCGACTTCAAACTCTGCGGATGTGGTAAATCAAAAGAGAAGCCATTCTGCGATGGATCGCATAAAGACCAGGCCAACTAACTTTAGGCTGATTAGACAGATTCTCTAGCAAAAATCTCACATTTTGACGATTTTTTTCAAACTTTAGCCCTAGATTCCTTGTTTCCGTCATTGGTGGTCATTAGAGTCGGCAACTTGAGCGACGACGCCATCCGGTTATGTATTCAACTTGGGTAGAGAAGGAATTACACATGACTTCACTCAGCGCGCAAGCACGGGAAGCAAGAAATGGGATTCACCCCACAAAAGAAGAGTTGATCAAGACGGTGGTGGTGTTGCTCGACAATCTCACGCTCGATGAGATCACCAGCGAAAAGGTGTTGGAGATCTCCGGGATCTCTCGCGGCTCCCTTTACCACCACTTTCAGGACTTCGCTGAGCTCCTAGAGCTGGCCCAAGTTCGCCGTTTTTCGAGTTACGTCGATAGGTCAATCGAGACGCTTACCGATCTCTTTGCGGAGGTTCACAACCGTGATGAACTCGTACTGCGATTAACTGAAGTATCAAAAGCCTTTCAAGCTCCAGAGCTGGCAAATACCCGCATAGAGCGATTAACTGCGATCTCCAAGGTGATGCACAATCCAAGAATGGCTAGCGCATTGGGTTGGGAGCAGGAGCGATTGACCGAGAGCATCGCCGATCTTTATCGCGATTTGCAGGCTCGTGGGCTAGGAAATCCTCAACTGCACCCACGCACCGCGGCTGTGATGTTTCAGGCTTATACGATTGGGCGCACAGTTGATGACTTCACTGTAAATCATATGGATCAAGAGAATTGGCTATATGCCGTCTCTTTAATAGTTGAAAATATCTTCTTTCCAGCCCAATAAATTTTTAAAAGCGGGAGAAAGAGCTGATTATTCAGCGACTACAGGAGTCTCGATTAACTTCGCTGTCTCGTCTTGAATCTTCGCAACTAAAGGCTTGAGCCCAGCGGCATACTCTTTAGCGTGGTGTCCGCAGAAAAGTAACTCTCCACCATTTAAAAGTGTGGCCCGAACATAGGCCTGTGCTCCGCAACGGTCACAACGATCAATTGCATTAAGAGGGGTAGGTTCGAGGATCAACTGCTCGGTCATCGACTTCTCCTTTTCTGTGTGGCTTGCGGTTTTCTCAACTTCTTCTTGCGATAGTGGAACAGTAAAGCACGCTTAGTTTATTCCCCGCACGCCACTTGCGCTCGTTTATTTAAATTCACAGAAAAAACTATCCATTTTCCCTCTCAATCATCGGTTTGCGGCAATTTCGCCCGATAACCTTGCGCCTCATGGCAACCGATGATAAAAGCACGACTACTGCAAATGGCTATACCGCCAAAGATCTTGCAGTCCTCGAGGGCCTTGATGCGGTTCGTAAGCGCCCTGGTATGTATATCGGAACCACTGACTCACGTGGACTTATGCATTGCCTCTGGGAGATTATCGATAACTCAGTCGATGAGGCGCTCGCCGGCCACTGCAGCAAAATTGAGATCAATTTAGAGGCCGATGGCTCGGTTGAGGTTCACGATAATGGTCGGGGAATCCCGGTAGATAAAGAGCCCAAGACGGGTCTGACCGGTGTTGAAGTTGTAATGACCAAACTGCATGCAGGTGGAAAGTTTGGTGGGGGATCGTATGCCGCATCAGGAGGACTTCACGGCGTTGGTGCATCTGTCGTAAACGCGCTGGCTTCACGATTAGATGTAGAAGTCGATCGCGATGGAAAGATTTATTGGATGTCATTTCAACGCGGAACCCCGGGAATATTTGATGGAGATGGTCCTAAAGCACCTTTCGAGGAGAAATCTGGGCTTCGCATAATTGGCAAAGTTCCCGCCAAGGTCACCGGAACTCGCACTAAGTGGTGGGCCGATAAACAGATCTTCCTTAAAGAGGCCGAACTCTCCATCGAAGACATTCATGCCCGCGCTCGCCAAACTTCTTATTTGGTGCCTGGCCTGCAACTGACAGTTAACGATAATCGTGGAAAATCCAAGAGCTCTGAGATCTTTTTGCATAAAGGCGGAATCTCAGAATTCTGTACCTTCCTGCGCCCGGATGAACCAATCGGTGAGGTCATTCGCTTAACTGGAAGTGGGGAGTACACCGAGACCGTTCCCGTTTTGGACGATAAAGGCCACATGATGCCCACTGAGGTAAATCGCACCATGGGTGTCGATATAGCCATGCAGTGGGGTAACGCATTTGAAACCACCATGTCATCCTTTGTAAACATTATCGCGACTCCTAAAGGTGGAACTCATACCCAAGGTTTTGAGCGGGCAATCACTAAGGCATTTAATGATGCACTCCGTGCCTCAAAGACTTTGAAGAATAATGAAATCGATGTAATTAAAGATGATGTCTTGGAAGGTCTCACTGCGGTCGTGACAGTTCGTATGTCTGAACCGCAATTTGAAGGACAGACGAAGGAAGTTTTGGGTACCGCTGCCGCCGCCAAGATCGTGGCGAGTGTTGTAACAGATGAACTTAAGAATTTCTTCAACTCAACGAAGCGGATTGATAAAGCCACCGGCCGCGCCATCCTGGAGAAGGTGGCTGCAGCATCGCGAACCCGCATCTCAGCTCGAGCTCACAAAGATCTGCAACGCCGCAAGAGCGCACTTGAAAATAGTTCGCTACCTACCAAGTTATCGGATTGTCGTTCCGATGACACCGCACGTACTGAGCTCTTTATTGTTGAGGGTGATTCTGCACTTGGTACTACCAAGGCGGCGCGCAACTCAGAGTTCCAAGCAATTCTGCCAATTCGCGGAAAAATTTTGAATGTACAAAAGGCTTCGCTCTCGCAGATGTTAGAGAACAATGAGTGCGCATCCATCATTCAGGTAATTGGGGCTGGCTCAGGAGCATCTTTCACCTTAGATGATGCGCGTTACGGTCGCGTTATCTTGATGTCAGATGCTGATGTCGACGGTGCGCATATCCGCTGTCTTCTACTTACCTTGGTCTACCGCTACATGCGCCCTCTCATTCAAGATGGTCGCGTCTTTGCTGCAATTCCACCTCTGCATCGCATCGATGTGATCGGTGGCAAGAGGGGAGAGGTGTACTACACCTACTCAGACGAAGAGATGAAGAAATTACTTGCCGATCTCACCAAGAGTGGAAAGCGCTGGAAGGAGCCGGTCCAACGCTACAAGGGACTTGGAGAGATGGATGCCGATCAACTGCGCGAGACGACGATGGATCCCGAAAAACGTACCTTGCGTCGGGTAACGATGCACGATGCCAAGGCGGCAGAGGCGATCTTTGAACTCCTCATGGGTAACGAGGTAGCGCCTCGAAAAGAATTTATCTCCACAGCGGAGATTGATCGCGATCGGATCGACGCTTAACTTTTAGCTCGGTTAAGCCGCGCCTATTCGTGTGCGGCGTGGGGTAGCAAAGCTCTTTGATACTGCGGTTAATTCAGCAGATACCTGCGACTTAATATTCGCTTCACTTGAGAGCAAGGTCTTAAGAGTGGCGATAGTTGCGTTGAGTTCCTTCTGTTCAGATTCGAGTTCTAACTTGCTCACCTTGGTTAGTCGGCGCAGTGGCATGTCGAGGATGTAGGTCGCTTGTTCGTCACTTAATTTGAAAGCTTTGATCAAGGCATCCTTCGCGCTCTGCGCATCCTCTGATCCTCGAATGATCTTGATGACCTTATCAATATCAATGATCGCCTTGAGTAGGCCGTCGACCAAGGTCAGCCGTCCTTCTGCCTTTGCTTTGCGAAATTCAGATCTACGGCGCACGACTTCAATGCGGTGGGCGATAAATACCTCAAGAAGTTCTTTCAATCCCAAGGTCAAGGGCTTGCCATCAACTAAGGCCACCGCATTTACCGAGAATTGATCTTCCATTGGAGTTAATTTGTAAAGCTTTTCGAGGATCTCCTCGGGTTCGTAACCATTTTTAATCTCAATGACGACCTTTGTGCCCTGCTGACCATCGGAGAGATCGATGATGTCAGAGATGCCTAGGACCTTCTTGGACTTAACCAGGTCTGCAATCTTCTCTACAACTTTCTCTGGACCAATGTTGTACGGAAATTCGGTGATCACGATGCCTTGTTTGCGAGATGTAACCTTTTCGATGACAGCGGTGGCGCGGACCTTGAAAGAACCACGGCCGCTCGCGTAGGCATCGGCCACACCTTCCAAACCAATGATCTCGCCGCCTGTAGGGAAATCTGGAGCGGGGACATACTTCATGAGGGATTTGAGGGTTGCCTTTGGATTGTCGATCAGATGCTTCGCCGCAGCAACTACCTCGCCCAAGTTGTGGGGAGGCATATTTGTGGCCATACCGACCGCGATTCCAGTTGCCCCATTCACTAAGAGGTTTGGAAAAGCCGCGGGCAGAACTAGCGGCTCAAGGAGCTGGCCATCGTAGTTACCACCAAAATCCACGGTATCTTCATCGGCCTCATCGACCATCGCCATTGCGGCGGGGGCCAATCTCGCTTCCGTGTAACGCATGGCGGCGGGTCCAGCATCTAGCGAACCAAAATTTCCATGCCCATCAATCAGCGGTAAGCGCGTAGTGAATGGCTGAGCTAGGCGAACGGCGGCGTCATAAATCGCGCCATCACCATGTGGGTGCAACTTACCCATAACCTCACCGACGACACGGGCACATTTCACATGGCCCCTATCCGGGCGCAGACCCATTTCAAACATCTGATGCAGAATGCGGCGCTGCACAGGCTTAAGGCCATCGCGCGCATCAGGAAGAGCTCTGGAGTAAATAACTGAGTAGGCATACTCGAGGAATGAATCGCTCATCTCTTGCGAGACGTCAATATCCACGATCTTGCCGGGGTTCTCTCCAGCCTTTGGGAGAACGGCTTTAGGGGTACGTGCCATGGCGCGTATCTTGCCACGCAATTTACGGCAGGATGGGGATGTGGGCTTAGGACTGGCAGATCTGTCGCAATCGATCTTTGCATCACTTGGTCTTCCAGGCGTTTTGAACCGTCTTGAATTGCCCGCTTCGCGTCGCACCGCACTCTTGTTAATTGATGGAATGGGATCTGCATCACTCGAAAAGTATGCGGAGCAATTTCCCATATTTCGTGAGGTATTACTCTCGCAACAATTGCAATCACATTTTCCATCGACAACCGTCACAAACCTCACGAGTTTGGGAACAGGTGAACTTCCGGGAGTACATGGGATGTTGGGTTACACCGTGCGTGTACCAAACTCGGGAACACCGGGGCGATTGCTCAACGCTCTGAAATGGGATGATCGAGTCGATCCACTCTTTTGGCAGAAGATCCCAACTCTCTTCGAACGCGCGATGCAACATGGAATAACAATTACCAATATTGCCGAAAAGCGTTATGAAGGTAGCGCCTTCACGCAAGCCGCTTTGCGCGGGGCCAATTATGTTGGAGCCAATCGTCTGGAGCAGATGGTGGCAGAGGCGGCAAAGGCACTGGCAGAACCCAACTCATTTGCCTACCTGTACATCAACGCCTTAGATCACGCTGGTCACAACGATGGGGTAGGTAGCGATAAATGGCTCACTGCGTTGGGACAGGTCGCGCAATTGATTGGATCTCTGCGAGATCGTTTGCCTCGAAACACAGATCTGTATATCACCGCTGATCACGGCATGGTCAATGTGGGCGAGAAGATCGTTTTAGGAGTCGATAACGCGTTGATGCAAAACATTACTCTTGTGGGAGGAGAACCTCGGGCTCGACATATGTATGTAGCAGATGGCGCACTTGATGAGACCTTGGCACAGTGGCGTGAATATTTGGGGGAGCGGGCAGTCGTTCACTCAAAATCTGAGGCGATTATCGCTGGTTATTTTGGGAGCGAAATTTCTGAGGATAGCTTTGCTCGGATGGGGGATTTAGTAGTAATTGCTCAGAACGAAGTTATTTTGATCGATCCCTCTCGAATCGCACAAGAATCTGCAATGGTTGGACACCACGGCGGTGTAACCGACTCGGAAACGGTTATTCCTCTTCTGAAGTTCCTTTAGATCCACCAAACATGATGTCGTCCCATGATGGAATCTTGAGACGTTTTGTTATGCCATCGCGCCTCTCAGCCTCGCTTACCTCAGGGGCAGCACTTGGACCAGTGTCGATAATTGCATCGAGGCTAGAAATTCTTGGTGTATCTATCACCGGCTTCTCATCGTTATTTTCGCGTACCGCAACGAGGCGTGGTGCTGGTGGGGTCGGGTAAACGATTCCATGTGATGGAGCTTGATGGCGGGGGTCGATCTCATCGCCAGCGATCCAAGCGGCACCATCATCGAGCGCTTCCAAGCTGCGGTTTGCTAAATCAAAGGCCCAGTTAGCCTCGCTGATCGATCCACCTTTTGTTGGATAGTAAAGAATGATGTTCCAGAAGCCATCCGGGTTGCGCCAGGTATTCCACTCGACCAGAGCCATATCCACTCCGCGCGGAGCGAGTTGTGCGATCGTCGCTTCCGAGAGGGTCGGTGCATACTTTTCACGACGTAGTTGTGCCGCAAGCGAGAGCCCAATGACATAAGCCCGCTCTTGCAAGATTGGTCCGGAGAATTTTTCAACTTTTTCAGGTGACCATTGCGTCGTGCGAGCGATCGAATCAATACTCTCGCCGCCGCGCAATCTGGCTTGAACTTCTTTTACCGAGGTGGAGGCATCATCTTCAGAGTTCGTTACTGCTACCAAACGCGGCTGGTTGATCAGAGCACGGAGTTGATCGCTGATGCGAAGAGTATGAGTTGCCCCATCTTGCGATTGCAGTTCCAGCTCGCTGCCATCGTCAGATCGTCCAATTAACCGTAGATCGCTCACGAGCAAAGAGTGCCACATCTGCCGATGGAAGTTTGGGATCTATCAGCCATCTGGCTCAGTGATCTGAAATTCTGCGCCAGGTACGCAGGTAGGGAAGCGTTCCTAGGTTCGCCAGTACGAGGCAGACGATAGGAACGATGAAAGCCTTACTTGCCCCCTGTGCGTCGATGATATGACCAGTCAACGTTCCTGGCAGCGCCCCTCCCAGGGAGAGCCCGGCAATAACCCATGCCAGAGTTTCGGTAACTTTTTCGGCAGGCACAGATTTCTCGGCTACGCCATAGCCTGCCACGATGAGCGGGGCGACGCCCATCCCCGAAATGAAGAGCGCGGCTGCCAAAATCACCATCGAGTGAATGAAGAAGAATGGAATTGATAACACCGCGATCGCGACCAGATTTATTCGAAAGCGCGATGCATCTTTCAACTTCCACTTTATCGAGCCATTAAATATTGCGGCCACCCCACTACCGGCAGCCCAGATTGCAAGGACCAGGCCGGTATATGAACTGTCGTGATGTTCTTGGGCATATCCGACGACGGCGAGATTTGTTGAGCTAAAGAATGCTCCGATAAAAATAAAGGGAAGAAAGACCGCCTGCACTATTGGCAGAGCGAGCACAAAACCTTTTTCGCTGGATTCATCCGGTTTAAAGGGAGCGGGTTCAGTGGAACGCTCTGAAATAAAGAGCGTTGTGCCGATCGCCATGAAGGTGAAGCCCATAGCCATTCCAGCAGCGGGCGAGATAAAAGTCGCAGCTGATGTAGCCACTATGGGTCCAATGATAAAAATAATCTCATCCATGAGCGCTTCATAGGAGTAGGCCGTATTGATTAAAGCGCGGTCCTCGCCGAGGACCCAGAGCCAACGCCTTCTGGTCAAACCACCAACATTTGGCAGGAAGATCTCTGCCAAGAAGATTGCGGTCATCCAGATGTACGTAGGAGCGTTTTTGTAGATGGCGAATAGAAAAATAAGATCAAAGACGATGTAGAAGGGAATAGTGAAGCGCAGCACTTTGCGCTGACCCAACCTATCGGCATACCGAGACCAGGTCGGGCTAAATACCGTTGATATAAGGGCTGCTCCAGTCGCAACTGTTCCGGCGAGGGTATAGGAGTGCTTAATATGGACAATAACGAAGGTAATTGAGAGCAGGGTCATCGAAATAGGTAGCCGTGCGATTGAGCCCGCAATTGAGAAGCGGAGTGCACCAGGTACCGCGAAAAGTTTGCGATACGGTGAAAACATACCTAGATTCTATCCATGAAGCAGAGCGGGCAAACTGAATTAATTGAAGAGCTCTTAATCCTCGCAGAAGGAATTGCGCAGAGAGCGGGAGAGTTACTTTCTAATCGCCCCGATACCTTCGATATTAATCAGAAGAGTTCAGCACGTGACTTTGCAACGCATATGGACCATGCAAGCGAAAAATTAATTGTGAGTGAAATCTTGGCATCACGCCCTGGTGATGGAATTATCGGCGAAGAAGGTGCGGCTCGAGAGTCCACCTCAGGTATTACGTGGGTAATCGACCCGATTGATGGAACCGTCAATTACTTTTACAACTTGCCGGGTTGGAACATCAGCATTGCAGCCAAGGATGAGCAAGGCGTGCTCATTGGAATCGTCTACGCACCGACACTGAACTCCCTCTGGCGGGCCAGTCGGGGCGGTGGCGCCTTCCTGAACGATCGAAAGATTCACGTGACAAGCGCCGACTCTTTGAGCGATTCCTTGATCGCCACCGGCTTCTCCTACGATTTTCCAGAGCGGGTGCGACAAGGGCAGAAGATCGCCGAACTGATCCCCAAGGTCCGAGATATTCGCCGAAATGGGGCTGCCGCGGTGGATCTCTGCCATGTGGCTAGTGGGGCGGTAGATGGCTATTTCGAAACTGGGCTCAAGGAGTGGGATTTGGCGGCAGGAGGGCTCATCGCCCGCGAGGCTGGCGCTTTAGTCACAGGTAGAAATGGTGGCCCAGCGGGGGAGGCCATGGTTATCGCCGCCGGACCCGCCTTGCACGGGCTCCTGATTGAGGAAATTGGCTAGCCCTGCCCCAATGTGGCAAGATACGACCTTCAGCAACTCTTATTACATGACGGACCCTCTCAAGAGGGCCCCATAAGCAAAGGATTACCCATGAACGTTTTGGATGCGGTCGACGCCGCCTCGCTCAAAAAGGGCATCATCAACTTCCGCTCTGGCGATGAGATCAAGGTCCACGTTCGTGTTATCGAAGGTTCCAAGAGTCGTATCCAGGTCTTCCTAGGCGTAGTTATTCGTCGCCAGGGTGCAGGCGTGCGTGAGACCTTCACAATCCGCAAGCTTTCATATGGAGTTGGCGTGGAGCGTACCTTCCCAGTCCACACTCCAGTCATCGAGAAGTTTGAAATGGTCCGTCGCGGCGATGTCCGCCGTGCCAAGTTGTACTACCTCCGCGATCTTCGCGGTAAGGCTGCCAAAATTAAAGAGCGCCGTGGCGCTAACAATGAGTTCAGTGTTGAAGATGTGATCGTCGAGGAAGTTGTCGCAGAGGCAGTTATTGAGCAAGAAGTTGTTGTGGAAGTAGCAGCTACTGAGGCCGTTGTCGAAGCTCCAGCAGCCGTGGAAGAGGTTGTTGCAGAGTCTGAAACACCTGCTGAACAAGCTTAAATATTCTTAAAATGCGCCTTCCCAAGAAGGGTTCGCTGCTTCGAGAAGTTCCGATCATTGTCGTGTCGGCACTCATCGTCGCTGTAATCATCAAGACCTTCTTTGTCCATTTCTTTTACGTGCCTTCTGGATCGATGCAGAACACCTTGGGCATCGGAGATCGCATTGCGGTAAATAAGTTTTCTGCAATGTTTAGCGATATCCGTCGGGGTGAAGTCGTTGTCTTTAAAGATCCTGCAAATTGGCTTGGATCTGCTCCGACCGAAACCGGAAATGTTGTCACTCGTGAATTGAAGCGCGGTCTCGTTGATGTCGGAATTCTTCCTGATCCGGCTACGCAATACCTTGTTAAGCGCACCATCGGCGTCGGTGGAGATCACGTTGTCTGCTGTGATGCAAAGGGTCGGCTTCAAGTAAACGGTGTATCGATTAACGAAAATTATCTATTCCCGGGAAATACCCCTAGCGATTCCAAGTTTGATATCACTGTGCCAAAGGGATTTATCTGGGTTATGGGTGACCATCGTGGCGCTAGCGCAGATTCACGCTTCCATACCGACGATGTCCACAAAGGT
>CAIMNT010000158.1 GCA_903842855.1 uncultured Actinomycetes bacterium | reverse complement strand
CGGCAGAATGTAAATGCCGACTTTGTAGGTATCCTTGTTCTTCCAGAGATCGAGTTGCGCCAAGGTCTGATTCGCGAAGCTATTCGACATCACGAAGCTCGGATGTCCGGTCGCGCAACCCAGGTTCACCAGACGTCCCTCTGCCAACACAAAGATGCTGCTACCGTTCGGGAACGTGTACTTGTCCACCTGCGGCTTGATGTTGAGCTTGGTCACACCTGCCAACGCGTTTAGCTTCTCCATCTGGATCTCGTTGTCGAAGTGGCCGATGTTGCAAACGATGGCCTGATCCTTCATCAGCTTCATATGTTCGACGGTGATGATGTCGACGTTGCCGGTGCAGGTGACGTAGATGTCGCCACGCCCCAGAGTTTCTTCGATGGTTGTAACCTCGTAGCCTTCCATCGCAGCCTGAAGTGCATTGATCGGATCAATCTCTGTCACGATCACGCGTGCGCCAAGCCCGCGCAGCGATGCCGCCGAGCCCTTGCCCACGTCGCCATAACCACAGACCACCGCAACCTTGCCCGCGATCATTACGTCGGTTGCCCGCTTGATTCCGTCCACCAGCGACTCGCGGCATCCGTACAGGTTGTCGAACTTCGACTTGGTCACCGAGTCGTTGACGTTGATCGCAGGCACCAGCAGCGTTCCCTTTTCGAACATCTTATAAAGCCGATGCACGCCAGTCGTCGTCTCCTCGGATACTCCGCGCCACTCTTTCGCCACGTCATGCCAGCGCGTCGGATGCTCTGCATGTACCTTCTTCAGGAGTGCCTTGATGACGTCTTCTTCGTGCGAACCAGAGGGCGAGTTGACCCAGCCATCTCCGTTCTCCATCTCATAGCCCTTGTGGATCAGCAGGGTCACGTCACCGCCACCATCTCTCAAATTAATCGAACACTCGGTGGATTCCTTAGATTCATTCCGACTCCGAACTCCATTATTTCTGCGAGTGACATTCAGATAGTTGATGCATGGAGATAAGAGATGAGGGCGAGAGGGATCGGGGAAGTCTCATCATTCTCATGATTACCTTGGCGTTGGTTTTGTTGGTGAGCTCGCTCGGATTGATTAACATCTCAAATAATTTTCTAGCAAAACGAGAACTTGTTGAGATTGGAGAAGTTGCCACCTCGCGCGCTGCGCATCAGATTTCTCTCGCCAGGTATTACTCCGGGAATATCCTCATGGATAACTCTGCGGCAGATGGCGCGCAATTTCGCATTCCACTTGATTGTGGCAAAGCCTTTGCCACCTTTTCTAATGAAATCACCTCTTCACACTTGCGCTCCCATCCAATTTCAATAACGAATTGGAGTTGCGCCAATGATGAGGTCGCAGTCACGATTGAGGCGGAAATCCCAGTTTTGCTTCAACTTCCCTTTGGAATTGGCTCCGCATCGACCTTCGTTTCAGCAACTATTGCTGCAACTTCAATAATCGGCGGCCTGCGCGGATAAATTCAACTCCTTCAAAGCATTACTCTTAGCCCATGGCAGCCCGCGAGTACTTATTAGAGGTGAAGGCGCTAGATGCCACCCTCGTAAGTATTGAGAAGGTGCTTGATCTTCCAAAACTCCGCGCCGACTCCATCTCATTGGAGGCCGAGGCGAGCGCCCCAGATCTTTGGGATGATCCCGAAAAGGCCCAAGTTGTTACAAGCAAACTCTCTCGCGTTCAATCGACCATAAATCGACTCACCACTATTCGTCGCAGATTAGAAGATGT
>CAIMNT010000157.1 GCA_903842855.1 uncultured Actinomycetes bacterium | reverse complement strand
ATACGGCAACGAGAGCGATGATAACTCCGTACAGAGCCTTAGCCCTTGGCCCAGATGAGAATTCACCCATCAATTTCTTATCTTTGGCGATGCCATACATATAAATAAGCAGCGGAAGCAGGAGGATGGCATTGAGAATCTGGGAAGAGATCAGAATCCAGATCAGCGAGACTCCTGGAATCATAATCAAACCACCAGCAACCAGAGTAATCGCCGCGAAGGTGAGATAGAACAACGGTGCCTCATCAAACTTGTCATCCAAAGCAGCTGGAGATCCCGTGAGATCACTTATCGAGTAAGCGGTGGAGAGCGGAAGGATTGAGGCGGCTAACAGAGCGGCGCCAATTATTCCTATAGCGAAGATATCTTTCGCCAGTGTTCCAGCGAGTGGTTGAAGGGCGCGAGCCGCTTGCGATGCATCAGTGATATTTGTGATGTGTTCATGATTCAGTGTGGCAGCGCATGTCACAATCACGAAGAAGCCAATAATTCCCGTAAGTAACGAGCCAACCCATACATCAGCGCGCAGCAATTTGAGATCGGATCGCGTTAAACGTTTATCAACTGCATACGACTGGATAAAGGCTAAGCCCCAAGGCGCAAGAGTCGTTCCGAGAGTAGCTGTAGCAATATTGATAGCTCCACGATTGAACGGCATCGAAGGAACTACCATCCCCCGAAAGGCCGAGCCCCAATGTGGATGTGACATAAAGCCAGCAATGACGTACGAGATAAATACTGCAGATAAAATAAAGAAGACTCGCTCCGCCTTCTTAAAAGTTCCGCGCAGAACTAAGGCTGAGATAAAAATCCCAGTGAGTGGGACGGTGATATAGCGAGAAATTCCAAAGAGTTGACCGGCGGCGGCAACACCTGCGAACTCCGCGGTCATGGTTCCTAAGTTGGCCAGAATTAAGGCGATCGCGCTAAAACTTCCCGCCCGCGCCCCATACTTTTGACGTACCAGTCCGATCAAACCTTGACGTGTAACGACTCCGATACGCGCACCTAGATCTTGAAAGACAATGAGAGCAAAGGTCGAGATTACTAGGACCCACAGCAGGCGATAACCGAACTGCGCGCCCAACTGGGAGTAGGTCGTGATTCCTGCTGGATCATCATCGGAGAGCCCAGCTATAACCCCTGGGCCCATGACCGCGAGAAAAGCGGCTATTCGGAGCTTGCGACCGCTTGGAATTGTTACATGGGTCATGAACGAGTTCCGCCACCCTGCGAGAAGAGACCGCGATTCTTAGAGAGCGCATCGACCAGATCATCAGCCAGGATGCGACCAATCGGCTTGTTCTTCTCGTCAATAACGATGATTGATGAACCTCTGTTATTAGAAAATTCCTCAACAACTTCTGCAATCGGAGTGTCGATGGAGACCGCGGTAGGAAATGGCTTAGCGACTAATTCAGATAATAAATTTTCGGGTTCTGCCGCAATTAACTCAACTGTCTGAATGTGATCGAGTAACTTGCCTTTACCGTCGACAACTACGACGCCATCTGAACTCTCACGCTCTCTATTTTCCACCAAGAGTTTCAGCGCATCAGCGACGGTAGCAGAACTCTTAATCACCAGAATATGCGTGGTCATGATTCCACCAGCAAGTTCTTCATCGAAAGAGACCAACTGACGGAGTTGTTTTGCGGTTCCACTCTCCATCACATTTAAAATACTTTCACGGTGTTCATCTTCCAGATCGCGTAATACTTCCGCTGATTCATCCGGCTCCATACGCGCTAGGAGTTCGGCAGATCTCTCAGCAGACAGCGAACGCAAGAGACCCTCTAACTCATCATCTTCCATCTCTTCCAGCGCATCCGCTGCTAGATCGGGATCCAACATTTCAATGAGAGCTCCCTGCTCTCTTCCGGCGAGATCTTCGATGAGGTCAGCCAAATCTGCGGGGCGTAGTTGTCCTAGCGCCGATCGAGTTCCAGAGGTCCGAACCACACCAGGTGTATCGGTGAGAGATGCGACAGAAGCCCAATCAAGGACATGATCTGGAGTTGGACGACGTGAGAGCGAGCCAGGGAATAAGCGACGCAGGAAAGAGACGAAGGAGATATCTACTCCCACGACTCGTATCTCCTTATTAAAAGGAGCGAGGTATAAATCAGAGGTGCGCACAACGCGTAGCCCATCAACATCGACTATCTGATGGTCAAGTACATCTGCGTCGAGTAGTGATTCACCAGGACGTCTAGCGAAAGGTTCCAAATTAATTTTGGTGGAAGAGAGAGTAATTAAGCTAGGAGTGAGTGCAGAGATACGCGCGCCGTTGATAAATGATTTACGGTTTGCAACTTTTACAATTAGTCCTGAAACGGGTGGATAGGTCTCTTCACCATGTCGCACCACGACGTCAACCAAGCGACCAATTTCACGACCGTCAGGATCTACAACAGGTCGGCCAATTAATCCTGCAAGTGAAACGAGAGAATCACGAACGCTCTTGCGTGTAATGAGCAGATCGCTTCGACCTACTAACCGCTTTGCGACGGTGTTGATTGAGGCGACTGGAGGGCGTTTCACCCCGTAAGTCTACGGGCTACCCCTGAGGGAATGGATTAAATCAATTAGGTGTGAAGCGAGAGGGGCACTCCAACAAGGGAGTGCGGGCGAACCAAGAGTGAGTTCAAGAGTTCATCAAAAGTTTGCTTTATGAGGCTCTCTCCGGTTCCGAGATAGGCGGGCACCCCGTTATCCCCACCATCGCGTAGTTCAATATCGAAGGGCACTTTGGCCAAGAGAGGCACTTCTGAACCCACGAGTGCAGTAAGCCGCTTTGCTGTCTCAGCACCGCCACCGCTGCCAAAAAGGGCGATCGCTTCTCCACAATGTGGGCAAGGACTCTCTGACATATTTTCAACAACACCAAGAATGCGTTGCTTCATTTGGAATGCGATACGGCCCGCGCGTTCTGCAACCTCTGCAGCGGCAACCTGAGGTGTTGTAACAACAAGAATTTCAGATCGGGGAATCAATTGCCCTAGCGAGATTGCAATATCACCCGTGCCAGGAGGTAGGTCCAGGAGCAAGAGATCCAAAGCCCCCCAGTACGCATCGCTCATCAATTGTTCTAAGACCCTATGCAGGAGTGGACCACGATAAGCGATGGGATCTTCGCGATGAGGTTTAAACATCTCCATAGAGACGATCTTTACTCCATGGCTCTCGACGGGAATAAAGGTCTGGTCTAACGCTGTTGGTCGCTTGTCCAGTATTCCCATGAGGCGCGGGATGGAATGTCCATAGACATCGGCATCCAAGATTCCAACGTTTAGCCCTCTTGCCGCAGCCGCTACCGCGAGATTTGCTGTGACCGAGGACTTTCCAACTCCGCCCTTGCCAGATGCAATTCCAATTACTCGAGTTAGCGAATCATCTTGTGCGAAAGGGTTAAATTTCTCGCGCCCCCCGCGTAGTAACTTCTTCACAGCTTCACGCTCTTCATCGCTCATTACGCCGAAATTGATGCGAACTTCTGCGACCTGACTAACTTCGGTTACAGCGGCAGTGATGTCACTTCCTAAACGATCTCGCATAGGGCATCCGCTAATTGTTAATTTGATCCCAATCGTGGCAACACCATCGGCAAATTCAACCGATTCAATCATTCCGAGATCTGGAAGGGGACGTCGCAGTTCAGGATCATTGACCGCTGCCAATGCGCTGTGAATTTCCGCGAGAATCTCATGGACCATGAGAGAACTCTACGACTCTATTTAGAGGCTATCAGCGTCAGTTGGACCGACTTAATCACATTGCCACGCTTATATTTAAGCGTAATGGTGTCACCAATCGTGTGAGATCTAATCGCAACAATTAGATCGTCGGCCACCGAAATATCTTGGCCATCAATCGCAAGAATGATGTCACCGGGTTGTAGACCCGCCTTAGCTGCAGGTCCCCCAGCGAGAATCGCGCTAGCTAAATCTGCAATCTTTGCGCCAGGTCCTGCGAAGTTTGAATCGAGCGACATTCCAACAATTGGGTGATGGGAGGTTCCGGTCTTGATCAATTGATCGGCTTGCGTCTTTGCCTGATTGATGGGGATAGCAAAACCTAATCCGATTGAACCGGGTTGACCTTGAATGGTGCTACCTAGAGAGGCGATCGCTGAATTAACCCCAATGACAGCTCCAGTGGCATCGACAAGTGGTCCGCCTGAGTTGCCAGGATTAATGGCTGCATCAGTTTGCAAAGCATCGATGAAGGCACTCTCTCCAGCGGTGTTATCTGAGCTGGTAGTAACAGGCCGATTTTTAGCTGAAATGATTCCAGAGGTTACTGTGCCCTGAAGTCCGAGTGGGGATCCAATCGCAATAACGGGATCGCCAACCTGAACGCTGTCACTGTTTCCAAGTACAAGTGCTGGCGCATCTGATACATCAATCTTGAGAACGGCTAGGTCATAAGAAGTATCGCGGCCAACAACCGTCGCGGTGTACTCCTTATTGTTAGCAAGTTTTACGGTGATCTTCGTGTTAGCAAGTACCGCCGCTTCGATGACGTGGTTATTAGTCATGATGTAACCATCTTTTGCAATAAAGAAACCAGATCCAGTATCGCTACCAGTACTCGTCGTGGAATCAATTTCAACGACAGATGGCGATACCCGTGCAGCGATCCCGGCAATCGAATCTGGAGCTCTATCAATAATCTTGTTTGAGGTAATGAGATGTGATGAATTATCAAATGCGGATCTGCCGATCAGCGCACCCACTAGACCTGCAATAAGAGACATTGCAAGCGCGAGATACCAGGTAACTTGAACAACTCTCTTTGTTGGTGTGATGGGAGTAAGAGTGCTCGATAAAGATTGAGAGTCAGATACCCACCACGGTGTTTGAGTTGGCGTCGATGAAATCGGAGCGCTCTCCAGCGGTGTTTCTGGCTCTATTGGTGGATTTGGCACTTCGACGGGATTGATCTCATCTTCGGACATCTGCTTATTATAAGTGTGTTAAAGCTTTGTCGCTAGAAGTACTCCGGCTCCTAGAGGTAGAACACTAGAACTCCAACGCGAATCTTCCTTAACCGCTCTAATCCCATCGCGACGGGAGATACTTTCAAAATCTCGTTGAGTGGGATCTGCAACTTTGCCATTGCTGAGCGCTTGATCAATAAAGAGAATTCCACCTGGACGAAGCAAGCGATATGCCTCGTGAATGAGGTCCATCAAATCCGCCGCAGGTCTGATCACTACAAGGTCGTAATTGTTATCTGCAAGTTTGCCGACAACTTCCATAACGATTCCTGTGATAAGTCGGAAGCGCTGGGTTGATACTCCTGACTCTTCAAAGACCGCGCGCGCTGATGCGGCATGCTCTCGCTCTGTATCAATAGAGGTTAAAACTGCATCGTTAGGGGCACCGGCGAAGAGCCAGAGTCCACTTACGCCAGAGCCTGTCCCAATTTCAACTATGGAGCGCGCTTTCAAAGTCTCGACGATGAAGCGAAGTAGACCTCCGACCGCCGGTGTTGGATCTACGGTGCCTAACTCTTGTGCATTATTGCGAGCCTGCTGCATAAATATATCTTCGCGTACATAGCTCTCAGCAAAGGCTGACATATCTCCGCGATTGCCGATCATGAGAGAGAGGCTAACCACTCAATAAGTAGGCGGGTTCCAAATCCAGTTCCGCCTTTAACGAACTCACCTGCATCAACTTCAGAGCGACCAGGACCAGCAATATCGAGATGCACCCAATTTTGTTTTCCTACAAATTTCTCGAGGAAGAGCGCTGCGGTTACCGAACCAGCGCTGAAACTCTTTGCTGAGGCATCATGGTTTAAATCTGCGACGTTACTGTGCAAGGCAGTGGCATAGTCGTCGAGTAAAGGCATTGGCCAAACTCGATCTCCAACACGTTCTCCGATTTCATGTAGTTGTGAAGTCAGTGATGGGTTACGTGAATACATCGCGGCAAATTGCTTGCCAAGTCCGAGAGTTGCCGCTCCAGTGAGCGTCGCAATATCGAGCAGATAATCTGGTTGGAGATCGAGATCTGCATAAGCCAACCCGTCGGCTAGTACCAAGCGACCTTCCGCATCTGTATTGATTACTTCAACGGTTGTTCCACCGTAATGGGTAATGACATCTGAAGGACGTTGAGCTGTCCCTGAAACCATATTCTCGGCGCACATCATGAGCGCGGTAATTCTTACGCGTGGTTTGATCTCTGCCATTGCGAGCGTCGCCGATAAAATTGCAGCCGCACCGGCCATATCGCTCTTCATAGGGACCATTAAGTCGTAAGGTCGTTTAAGAGATATTCCTCCGGTGTCGTAGGTAATTCCTTTGCCAACGAGAACTACATGTGGCCAATTCTTGCTTCCGTGTGGTGCGTAATGAATTTCAATGAGGTGTGGCGCCGAGTTAGGTGAGGAGTTTCCAACGGCGCGTAATCCACCAAACTTTGCGAGCTCTCTCCCTTTCTTTACAATAACGCTTAAATCATCAGACTTTGTCTTTTTAACTAAGGACTTCGCCTCAGCGGCTAGCCAGGCGGGGTTCTTTATATTTGATGGGGTGTGAATCAAGTCGCGGGTAGACCAGACGGCACGAGCGAGAATGATGGCACGCTTGATCGCATCACCGTTATCAGCACTAAACGTGAATGTGGTTGCGCCTTTTTCACGAGCTTTCTTATCGCTCTTGGAATATTCACTCTTCACATTCCAGCCATATTGTGAGAGCGATATAGCAACTAGATGCGCTACAGCAGCATCAAATTCTCCAACATACGAGTTGAAGATCGCAAAACCGGTTCCCTTGCTCTTACGGCCAAGAGCGGCTCCGGCTTTACGAGCCTCCTCGATAGAACCAGTTCCAAATCCCAGAACAAATAGTCGAGTTAGCTTTCCCAAGCCCGTAAGTGGAATTTCAAGGATCTCGCCAGCTTTAGCTGAATATTCCGGCCACTGTTTACGTAACTCTTTAAAGGTTAATCCGGTCTTGAGGAGAAGAAAGGTTGAGAGCTCTGATGAATCTGCCTCTGCTCCATCATCGGTTGAAAATGCGGGCAAGACTAGGGCGTTATATTTTTCGAAGCCATGTTCTGTTATAGAACCAACCGTTGAAAAAGTCGGTTGTGGCAGATGCATAAGTCGGCTCTATTTCTTAACGAGAGCGACCGCTGCCTGAAGGGCATTTCCGAGATTGGTAGCCTCTTCGACGTTAAGTTCAACGACTAGTCGGCCGCCACCTTCTAGAGGAATGCGCATCACCAGGCTGCGAGCCTCCTTGGTGACCTCCATGGGACCATCGCCGGTACGCGGTTTCATGGCTGCCATGGTGAAACTCCCTCACTCAAAAAAGATTCAGAACGTAGGGAGAAGTATCTCGCATCAGGGGAAAGGTGGGAAATCAAGAGCGGCAAATAAGCGCTTTTTACCCTGTTCAATTACAACTTTTACTGATTTATGCGGAACTCCAAGGGTTTCTGCAATCTCGGTGGTCTCCATCCCCTTGACATAATGCAAGGAGAGTATGAAGCGCTCTTCCTCCGGCAGACTCGCCAAAAGTTCAGCAAGAGTCGGCACAGGCTTCATGGATAGGAGATTACTAGTCCCGCTAGCAAAGTAGTAAGGACGCTACCTGGTTGGCCTTCTGGGGCTATTTGATAGCGTTCGCTACATGAGAAAAGGCTTCGGAAGTGGTGTGGCAACGATTGCGGCAAATGGCGATCTGCTCGATTGCTGGTTCCTAAAAGTTAGCCTTGATCCACTCTCGGCCCCCGCAGATCGCTCAAGCCTGATCTCCCCCGATCCAATTCGAGGAGTAACACGGGAAGAGGTCGACCTCGAGATCGACTTGGATGCCGCTCCGCAATCAGCTGCAGATGCCTACCTCCGACTTCACCTGATCTCACATAGATTGGTACAGCCACACGGGCTCAACTTGGATGGCCTTTTTGGACTGCTCACAAATGTTGTCTGGACCTCTGCTGGTCCGTGCTCACTTGCTGATTTTGAATCGACTCGCGCGCGCCTCAAGGCCGCCCATGGAAACCTGACCGTCTACGGAGTAGATAAATTTCCGCGAATGGTTGATTACGTAATTCCAGATGGCGTTCGAATCGCTGATGCAGATCGAGTCCGCTTAGGAGCCTATTTATCGTCGGGTACGACCATCATGCACGAAGGATTTGTTAACTTTAACGCTGGCACTCTAGGCAAGTCGATGGTTGAAGGCAGGATCAGCGCTGGTGTTGTCGTTGGTGATGGAAGCGATGTTGGTGGCGGCGCCTCAATCATGGGAACTCTCAGCGGTGGTGGCAAAGAGGTTATCTCTATTGGAGAACGCTGTCTGCTGGGAGCTAACTCAGGTCTAGGAATCTCACTCGGTAATGATTGCGTCATCGAGTCCGGTACCTACATCACGGCAGGTTCAAAGATCACTTTACCGGATGGCACCGTTGTTAAAGCACGCGAACTCTCAGGTGCAAGTAATTTAATCTTTCGTCGTAACTCACAAACCGGAAATCTAGAAGTTATTCCCAAAGTCGGTGGTTGGGAAGGTCTTAACTCAATTCTGCATTCTAATTAATTCATTTATAGCAAAAGGCCCGAGAGAAATCTCGGGCCTTTATCGTTGCTCATTGAGCACCGCACTGACTAAGCACTCGAATATTACTCCACTTTCCATTTCCCTTCACAAGGCATCCGATTCGCCATTCGCATCATTTCTCTTAACTCTACTGTTTTGGCACGCCTCTGTAGCTCAACGGATGGAGCAACGTTCTGACTAAGCGGAGGATGTGGGTTCGACTCCCATCAGGGGCAGATCGGAGAAGGACTTCACCGCTAGTCACGGTGGAGTCCTTTTACCACTTTTTCTAGATCGCTTTAAAAGGTCGTCGGAGCAATCTCAAACCAGGAGGCCGGCACTTTTAACTTAGTCTTGAAGTCACCGACCGAAAGTTGTGAGGTGGCACCAGTACTAGACGTCGCAGTAATGAGAGTTGCACTATTTGTCACAGTGCGTGCAGTGATTGCAAGCGTTACTACGTCAGGCAGATTGAAAGCAGTTGCAACATCTTTCTGAATTAAGACTCGTTGCCAGTGGGCATATTGGGGATTCAAAAAGATATCCAAACTCCACGGGTCTGGAACATTTGTTAGGTAAGGAAGCGCTGTGCCCCACACATCCGCACTTTGTTGGGTCTGTCCGCCATCGGATGAGAAGAAGTAGACAGAGATTGGTTTGCCCAGGTAATAAATTGCCTGTGCATCGCTGGGGTCTGTCTCAGTAGAGGTAACGGCAGCTACCCAATTTTGCCCAACGCCAGCTTCAGATTCCTTGGCATAGCCGATATAAGCCTGGTCGCTTGTGGTGCTGTAAACATTGCAGTCACAAGCGGTACGTAGGGTGAGATGAGCTAATCCATATGTACGAGAGGCAATTGCTTGTGCTTGAAGCGCAGCCGGTAACCAGCTTGAAGACATCTCACTAACCCCTAAAACGTACTGGTCAATGGTCATTGTGTCCGTAATTTCAATCTTATTACCGACAACTTTGAGTTGCACCTGCCCGTAACGTAATTGAATAGTGCCTGCCGCAGTGGTCACTTTGATGATGGTAAATGGAGGAGGTTTAGGACCCGTTAACCCACCAGCCGGATTTGGAAATGCTGTCGTACCGGTCCAATAAATATTCCACAATGGTTTTGCGGGGAAGGGTTGGACGAGAAAGCCCTTGCTCGTTTCTGAAGCCACAATTTTCCTATTTAAAATCGAGAATCTGTAGACGCTCGATGAATCGCCCAAACCTGAATTGTCTATGGAGCCATCAGCATTGGCGGAGAGATCAATATTCGATCTCGTGTAACCACTTGCTAAGGCAATCGTCGCAGAACTGACTTGATGTGCAATATTTACTCTGATTAATTGAGTATTTGGAACAGAGACTATCTGGGTTCCGGGGAACCAATAGTTAAGTATGTATTGTGCGCTTTCACCCTCCATTGCCTGGCCTTGCGCACCTATCTGACTCATTCCAACTCCGTGTCCGAATCCAGATCCGGTTAGGACAAAGTGAGGCGGGATTGTTGCTGCATTTGCCGTACTTGGAACCAAGGCGATCGCGAGCGCAAGGAGCCATCGCTTCATTGCTAAATCAGCCCTCGCGGTGAGGTGATAAAGCCAATTCCCCATGAGAAATGCATCGTGACCAATATTGCCGGCAACATAACCTTCTCTTTTATATCTTTACCGATTACAAACGAGCCCGCCAGATTACCTAGTAAGTAGATCCCGGCTGGTAAAAAGAGGAAGGCGTTGACAGTTGCACCAAGAATGAGTGAGAGGGCGGTGATTGCAACTGTTACCGGAGGAGCTAAATATCGAAAATTAATTGTCCCTTTGTGATTTCGACTGACCGCTCTGCGCCAGCGACCATATTCAAAATATTGTTTAGAGAGCGCGCGAAGATTCGGACGCGGACGATAGGTAACGACAAGATCTGGATCAAACCAGATGGTTCCACCGGCCTGACGCAATCGAAAATTCAACTCCCAATCCTGGGCTCGAGTAAATCTTTCGTCATATCCGCCAACTGCAAGCAGCGCCTCTTTTTTAAAGACACCCAAGTAGACAGTGTCGGCTGGACCAGCCTTGCCTCCAACGTGAAACCGGGCTGCCCCTACGCCAAGTGGTGAGCGCATAGCCGTAGCTACCGCTCTTTCAAATGCACCAACTCCTGAGGCCGCCATAATTCCGCCGACATTTACTGCACCTGTCTCGTTCATGACACGGACTGCGTTCTCAATATAGGTGGAAGCTATTTCCGCGTGGCCATCTATGCGGCAGATAATGGAGTATTTCGAAGCTGCAATGGCCCGATTTAGAGCGGCAGCAGTTCTCCCAGTTGGATTATCGACCAGGACAACTCGGGGATCCCTAGCTGCTAGCGCCGCTGCAATCTCGTTGGTCTTATCTGTTGAAGGCCCAAGGGCCAAAATAACCTCGAGCGCTCCCGCATAACGTTGAGCCAAGATGGCAGTTATAGCGTCATCGAGGTATCGCTCCTCGTTCAAAATGGGCAGAACAACGGAGACTCCTGGGGCTTGGCCATGGGGAGTTTGCTCTGAATTAACGAAGCTCTGGCTCATACAGCGCTCACGCTACCGTTTCGGAGCGTTACTATCGGCATAATGACTCTGAAAATCTCTGTGATTGGTACTGGATACCTGGGTGCCACCCACGCGGCGTGTATGTCGCACCTCGGCTTTGAGGTGGTCGGCATCGATCTCGATGCAGCCAAGGTCGCCAGCCTCGCAGCGGGCAAAATCCCTTTTTATGAACCGGGACTTGAAGAACTTTTGCAATCTGAGTTGAAAACCGGGCGTCTAACTTTCTCAGCAGATGTCACGGCGATTGCAAATTTCGACGTGCACTTTATATGCGTCGGAACTCCGCAATCTAAAGATGGATTAGCTGCAGATTTGAGTTACGTTTTTAACTCCTTGGAGGCAATTGCCCCAGTTATTAAGGGTGGCTCGCTTGTAGTTGGTAAATCGACCGTCCCAGTTGGTACTGCCGCCAAAATGCGCTCGCGCCTCCTTGAGATAAATCCCGAAGCAGATCTGGCCTGGAACCCAGAATTTTTACGTGAAGGCTTTGCAGTGGAAGACACTCTCCACCCCAGCCGCTTAGTGATTGGTGTTGCAAGTAAGAGCGCCGAAGAAATCTTACGTGAGGTTTACGCCAAGAACTTAGCCGAGAAAATTCCTTGGGTTGTGGCAGATCTACCCACAGCAGAATTAGTAAAAGGTGCAGCAAACTCATTTCTTGCCACCAAGATCTCCTTTATCAATGCCATGGCAGAGGTCTGCGAAGCAGCTGGAGGAGATGTAACTGTTCTCGCTAAAGCGATTGGATATGACCCACGCATTGGAAGCCGATTTCTGCAGGCAGGTATTGGATTTGGTGGTGGGTGTCTGCCGAAAGACT
>CAIMNT010000156.1 GCA_903842855.1 uncultured Actinomycetes bacterium | reverse complement strand
GGAGCCGCGTGAGATGTACGAACGTCTCTGTGCCCTGACGGAGAAAAGGCATGATCCATGCGTCTTGGACACGTTCATGTCCGCTGTGTCATTTGCAAACGGCAACCCAGCCCAACCGTGGTGGCACTTTACGCCGGAACGCAAGCGACTGATGAGCGAACAGCCGTAATCGTCTGGGCCAAGCTGACCTCAGCTTGTTATCATAAAATTGTGAAGGTGTTCGTTGCCCTCATTACGTGGCAGGGCGTGGAAGTTGCCACTGAATTTGTCTCGGTCGGAGTCTAAGCGGGTCTCTCTAGCCGGGAAATTCAACCAGTTGCTGGTTTTTCAGTAAATTGCGGCCCCATTTTTCTGAGAATGCCAAACCTTAACCTGAAAGATGTCGTAATTTATTCGCAACCTCGGCACCGCACGGAACTGAAGCGCGGACCCGCCGATAAATATCTGAGGACCCATGTTGAAATCAAAACTTTTCGCCGCAACGGCAATTCTTGGCTTGGCCGCGCTTTCGCTAGCCGCCACCCTCGACGGCTATTCATTCAAGCGCACACCCAAAGAGGGCGAGTCGCACAAGTACAAGCAGTCTGGCAAGTTCGAAGCCGGCGGAATGGAAATCACCTATGAAGCTACCTCCACGAACAAGGTTGCCAAGGTTGAGGCAGACGGAACGTTCCTAGAGGAAAGCACCACTGGCGATGTCAAGATGAACGGTCAAGAGCCACCAGACGGCGGTGCCGGCGGTAGCCAGAAAACCACCACCAAGTACAGCCCAAAGGGTGAAGTCCTGGAAATCAAGAGCGAAAACGTTGGAGCCGAGGCATATCGGTTCGCAAACCTCGCTCTCTTCGTGACTCCAGAGACCGACATCAAGGTCGGCGATTCATGGACCTACGAAGTCAAAGAAGACAAGAAGACCGGTGCTGCTGCCGCCAAGGCAACGTACAAGCTGGTTGCAGAAGAGAAAGTCGGCGATGTCGACGCACTCAAACTGACGGTATCGATCAAGGAAACAGCAACCGACGGCGCCTCCAGCGAGAGCACGGTTTGGCTGAGCAAGACCGACTACACCATGCTCAAGACCACGGCCAAATGGACCAACGCCCCAATCCCAGGCGCACCGGTCACCATTTCTGGCGAGATGACCATCACTCTCGTTAAGTAAGCGAGCGTTCCAAGTCCCCTTCAACTTATCGTTGAAGGGGACTTTTTGTTTCTTTCTGAGAACATCATTGACAGCGTCTGAAACGTCCAATTTCAAACTGCACATTAAAAAACATTAGAGTTCCCGCCAAGTGCTCGAATCGCTTGACTAGTTACCCTTTATTCAGCCTTACTGCGAAATTAGTAACTGATCGTTTTCGCTTTCGCACAATTCTATTTGCACTTTTCGATGATTTGGCCTATGATAATGTCGTCTCTTGTATCCCTGTCTCAACGTGGAGATTCTGCCTAATTAAGAGGTCTGCGTCTCATGTTCTGGCAGTTTAAGCGTCAATCCCCCAAAGGTCTCCTGCTGAAAAGCGCGAGAGGTGGCAACCTTCGTCAAGCCCGCAAGGCTTTGTCTTTAGGTGCCCCTCCTGACACTCGAGATGGCCATGGACGAACCGCACTTTGTCTTGCGGTGAAGAACAGCCATATCGATATGGTTCGACTCCTCGTTGAATCCGGGGCAGATGTTAATTTTAAACTGGCATACGGAAGAACGCCGATCTACCACGCCATCCACTACGGGTCGCTGGAAACGCTAGAAGTTCTGCTCGAGCTGGGAGCAGATCCCAATGTCAAAGACGCAACGGGACAATCGCCACAAGACTATGCGAAGTCGCATTACAAGTCTCAAATGGCCGCCTTGCTAAAGGCAGAGACCGATCCAGGCTGAGCGAGTCAACATTTCGACTCGTCAGGGTCCCGAGAGGCAATTTGCTTTTGAAGGGAGATTCACCATGCGAAGACGATACACTTTCGACCAACTCGGCAAGCCACCTAAGCCTGGCATCTATGCGAGCACGGATGGGACCCGGGTCAACCTGGATCCAGCAACGTACAACAAATGGAAGTCACATGACTTCCAAGAAGAAATCGTTGCAAAAATGCTCCACGACCCGGAACACATCGGGAATGTGATCTACAGCGTCTTTTTGATTTAGGGAGAGCAAGTGCCTGGGGCGTGATTTTGCCCTGGGCTTTTTTGTGCCTGCCGCTACCGTTACCGTTACCCGTTGGAATAAGGACTTTCTTGTCTTGTAGATGGAGTGCTCCCAAGAATCCGGTCCATTGAGAACTTTACATTCTGACGTGGTTTAAACTCCTGGAGGGAGTCCATGAAGAAATCGAAGTTTAGTGACGATC
>CAIMNT010000155.1 GCA_903842855.1 uncultured Actinomycetes bacterium | reverse complement strand
CCTCCAAATAGACCATCATCAGACCGCGCCGGGAGGCTCCTAAAGAATCAAAGGCTCCAGCCTTAATAAGGGATTCAATAGTCTTCTTATTGCAGACTTGTTGATCCACTTTGACTAAGAAATCGCCAAAGGAGAGAAAACGGCCTTTGCTCTCTCGGTTGGCAACAATTGAACTGACCACATTCTCTCCAACATTGCGAATTGCAGTTAATCCAAATCGAATATCGCTTCCGAGTGGGGTGTAATCGGATGCAGATTCATTAACATCGGGCGCCAAGACCTTGATACCCATTCGGCGGCATTCGTTGAGGTAGAGCGCGCTCTTATCTTTATCATCGCGCACGCTGGTCAAGAGCGCAGCCATGTATTCAGTTGGATAGTTCGCCTTGAGATAAGCAGTCCAGTACGAGACCAATCCATAACCGGCAGAGTGTGCGCGGTTGAAGGCGTAATCCGAGAATGGAATCAAGGTATCCCAGAGCTTTTTGATGGCAGCCTTTCCAAAACCACCAGAAACCATGCCCGCTTCAAAATTTACATATTCCTTATCGAGGATCTCTTTGTTCTTCTTACCCATTGCTTTGCGTAGAAGGTCTGCGCGACCAAGTGAGAAACCCGCTACCTTCTGTGCGATAGCCATTACCTGCTCTTGATAAACGATCAAACCATAGGTGTCGCCCAGGATCTCAGCTAACGGCTCGGACAATTCTTCATGAATCGGTTCAACGGGCTTACGTCGATTCTTTCGATCCGCATAATCAGTATGAGCATTAACGCCCATTGGGCCAGGGCGGTACAAGGCGATCACAGCCGAGATATCTTCGAATGAATCTGGTGACATCTGCCGCAAGAGAGCGCGCATAGGACCACCATCAAGTTGGAAAACTCCAAGAGTCTCGCCCTTACCTAACAGCTCAAATGTCTTGGGATCATCGAGAGTGAGCTCTTCTAAAACTATAGTGGCGCCCTGATTGCGTTGAATGTTGATAAGACAGTCGTCGAGGACTGAGAGGTTGCGCAGACCTAAAAAGTCCATCTTTAACAAGCCAGTTGCTTCGCAAGCTCCCATATCAAATTGGGTGATAATCGCCCCATCGGATTCACGACGATGAATTGGAATAACTTCGAGAAGCGGCTCTTTACTCAAGATCACACCGGCGGCATGCACTCCCCATTGGCGCTTCAAACCTTCAAGCCCGCGAGCGGTATCAACGATGCGTTTAGCATCGGCATCGGTCTCGTAGACCGACCTAAATTCACCCGCCTCGCCATACCTCTCATTCTTCGGGTCGAATACCCCTGAGAGCGTGATGTCCTTACCCATAATGGTCGGAGGCAAGGCCTTAGTAATTTTGTCGCCTATGGCATATGGATAGCCCAAGACCCGGGTCGCATCCTTAAGAGCTTGCTTTGACTTGATATTGCTATAGGTGATGATTTGAGCGACACGATCTTCGCCATATTTATTGGTGGCGTAAGCGATCATCTCTGACCGCCTTCTTTCATCGAAGTCCAAGTCGATATCGGGCATTGAAATACGCTCTGGATTTAGAAAGCGCTCAAACAAGAGGCCATGTTTAATTGGGTCAAGCGCGGTGATTCCAAGAGCATAAGAGACCAACGAACCCGCTGCAGAACCACGTCCCGGTCCTACTCGAATTCCTACTTCTCGTGCATGCGAACATAAGTCAGAGACCACCAAGAAGTAACCCGGGAAGCCCATCTTAATCATCACGCCAAGCTCATAATCCAAGCGCTCTTGATAGGCGGCGGGAATCTCACCTTGCAATCGATCAGCCAGACCAGCGTTAGCTAACTTGGTCAACCATGAATCTTCACTCTCCCCAACAGGGACATCAAATTGCGGAAGCAAGTTCTCGCCTTCGCGCAATGTAACGTTGCAACGTTCGGCGATAAGGAGAGTGTTATCGCAAGCATCTGGAAAATCTCTGAAAAGTTCGCGCATCATGGGAGCGCTCTTTAGGTAGAACTCGTCATTATCAAATTTGAATCGCTTCGGATCTGCGATGGTTGATCCAGATTGCACGCATAGGAGCGCCTCATGCGCACCAGCATCCTCGTGCTTGGTGTAATGGAGATCATTGGTGGCTAAAAGTGGAAGGCCCAGTTCTTTTCCTAGTTTAAGGAGATCTTTCTTAACTCGATTTTCTACATCGATCCCGTGGTCCATTATTTCTAGGAAGAAATTCTCTGCTCCAAAGATATCGCGCAGTTCACTTGCAGCTTTCATCGCATCTTTATACGCGCCCATACGTAACTTGGTTTGGATCTCTCCGCCAGGGCATCCAGTTGTTGCAATGAGTCCGCGAGAATATTGGGAGAGTAACTCGCGATCCATGCGAGGCTTGTAATAGAAACCTTCAAGGGAAGCGAGCGAGGAGAGTTTAAAGAGATTTCCGAGTCCCTCGTTGTTCTCTGCCAGCAAGGTCATATGCGTATATGCGCCTCCTCCGGAGACATCATCTTCGCCACCCT
>CAIMNT010000154.1 GCA_903842855.1 uncultured Actinomycetes bacterium | reverse complement strand
TTGCAGGGGGCAAGACGGTATCCGCCCGGCCGAGTGATGCAATTGCCCTTGCCTTGCGGGCTTCGGCTCCGATTACGGCTGCTGAGTCGCTCTTCTCAAAGGCTGGAATTGAGATTCCAGACCAGTCAGATGATGAGGTTGAGAAGTTTCGCGAGTTCTTGGATCAGATCAACCCGGACGATTTTGCCTCTTAGAGCGCGGAGAATGAGTAAGCCTCAACTAAAGGTTTAAAGTTTCTCGTGTCGTTTATCGCTTTGCAGACGGCTCAGTTCTACTCTAAGCCTATGCCGAACCCCTTCGGCCTTCCCTGTAGAAGTGAGAAATTATGAGCTCCTCTGAAGTCGGATATCGAGGCGCCACGGCCTGTGTCGCGGCGGGTATCACCTATCGCCAACTCGATTACTGGGCTCGTACCGAACTTGTTTCTCCGAGTATCAAGAGCGCAGCCGGTTCAGGTTCACAGCGTCTCTATAGCTTCCGCGACATTCTTGTTCTAAAAATCGTTAAGCGCCTTTTAGATACTGGTGTCTCTCTTCAAAATATTCGCACCGCTGTCGAGCACCTGCGCAGCCGTGGCGTGGCAGATCTTGAGAGCATGACATTGATGAGCGATGGCGTCTCAATTTATGAGTGCGGCAGTCCAGATGAGATCATCGATCTTCTTCAAGGGGGACAGGGCGTTTTTGGTATCGCAATAAATCGTGTTTGGAATGAGGTAGAGGGTTCACTTGCAAACCTACAAGGAGAATCTGTTGAAGATGGGTCCATTGTCACATCCACGAATGATGAGCTAGCGCTTAGAAGAAAGAGCAAAGGCGCCTAAAACTCTTTATCCTTCCCCTAGGAGATTTTTATGATCCATAAGGGGGATAGGTGTCAATCCGCGAGAACTTTGTAGATCGCCATATTGGACCAGATCAGAAAGAGATTACAGAGATGCTCGCCGAATTGGGCGAACCATCCCTCGATGCGCTCATAGCAAAAGTTGTTCCAGAAAATATCGTCATGAGCGAGAAGTTGGTCGACTTACTTCCCCATGGAATCTCAGAGGTGGCTGCCATTGAGAGGTTGCGAGAGTTTGCTTCAGAGAATTCAGTGCTGCGTACGTATATTGGAACCGGTTACTACGGAACTATCACGCCTCCAGTGGTACTTCGCAATATCCTAGAAAATCCAGCTTGGTATACCGCTTACACCCCGTATCAACCTGAGATCAGTCAAGGCCGACTTGAAGCCATATTCGCCTTTCAGACGGTAGTGGGGGATTTGACTGGACTGCCTATAGCAAATGCTTCAATGCTCGATGAGGCAACTGCCGCAGCGGAGGCTATGACAGTTGCCCGCAGAGTGTGGACTGGAAGCGATGAAGCTGCCTTCTTTATCGATGCAAACCTCCATCCACATATCAAGGCGGTAATTCACACTCGCGCTAAACCGCTCAAGATTTCTATCATTGAAGGAAATCAGAATGCATTAGTCGATATGCGTGAAGCAATTTTCGGAGCGATCATTGCGCACGCTTCCACTTATGGAGAAGTTTTCGATCTCACACCTGCGATTAAAGCAATTCATGAGGCCGGAGCTTTAGCAATCGTCGCGTGCGACCTTCTAGCTCTAACTTTATATAAATCAGCAGGTGAATATGGCGCTGATGTTGCGATTGGTTCTGCGCAACGATTCGGTGTTCCTATGGGATTTGGTGGACCGCACGCTGGATTTATGGCGGTGCGTCAAGGCCTCGAACGTTCTATTCCTGGTCGATTGGTTGGACAGAGCGTTGATGTGCATGGCAATCCTGCATTCCGATTAGCGCTGCAGACCCGCGAACAACATATCCGCCGCGACAAGGCGACTTCAAATATCTGCACTGCGCAAGTCTTACTTGCGGTGATGTCCGCTTTTTATTCAATGTGGCATGGACCAGATGGTCTTAAAGCGATCGCCAACAGAGTCAGAACACAGACTCAATCGCTACGTGTATCGCTAGCCGCTGCGGGGTTGAAAGTAGCCGCCGGGGAGATCTTCGATACCTTTGTTGTGAGTCAGATAGATGCTGACGAGGTGATCGCACAGGCTTTGTCCAAAGGAATCAATCTGCGTAAAGTTTCCAAGGAGAGTGTTGGAATCTCTCTCGATGAGACGGTGACTGAGAAAGATCTCACCGATCTACTGCAGATATTCAGCGCTGATAAGGCCCAGCATATTTCAGAGATTCCAAGCGCGCTCCTTCGCACTTCGAAATATCTTTCACACCGTGTCTTTAACACCTATCGTTCCGAGACAGCGATGTTGAGATACATCCGCACTCTTTCTGATAGAGATTTAGCTCTGGATCGCAGCATGATCCCGCTTGGTTCGTGCACCATGAAACTCAATGCAACGACCGAGATGATCCCTGTTACGTGGCCAGAGTTCTCCTCCATACATCCCTTTGCCCCAGCAGAGCAGAGCGGGGGATATCGGCGATTGATTCAAGAGCTCTCGAATTGGCTCATTGCAATCACCGGTTATGACGCTGTCTCTTTGCAACCAAATGCAGGTTCGCAAGGTGAGTTCGCTGGGCTCCTAGCGATTCGTAATTATCTTGATCATCGCGGTGAAACAGATCGCGATATTTGTTTGATTCCATCGAGTGCTCACGGAACAAATGCGGCGAGTGCAGTAATGGCAGGGATGAAGGTCGTTGTCGTTGCCTGCGATGAGGCGGGCAATGTCTCGGTCGATGATATGAAGGCAAAGATCGGTGGGTACGGCGATCGTCTAGCAGCTTTGATGGTCACATATCCATCAACACATGGAGTATTCGAAGAAGCAATCTCTGAGATATGTGGATTGGTTCACGACGCTGGGGGACAGGTTTATGTTGATGGGGCTAACCTCAACGCACTTGTCGGTCTAGCTCAACCAGGAAAATTCGGAGCAGATGTTTCACATCTCAATCTTCACAAGACTTTCTGCATTCCACATGGCGGTGGGGGACCCGGTGTTGGTCCGGTAATCTCACGTGCACACTTGGCGCCATATCTTCCAAATCATCCGCTTGATTTATCAGTTGGTTCGATCGAAGGCCCAGGACCAGTTAGTTCTGCGCCATTTGGATCTGCAGGTATATTGCCAATTTCATGGAGTTACATCCAGATGATGGGTGGCGATGGGTTGCGTAAGGCTACTGAAGTTGCAATTCTCTCGGCGAACTACATTGCCAAGAAATTAGACCCGCACTTTCCCGTGCTGTACAAAGGAGTTCACGGCTACATCGCACATGAGTGCATCGTTGACCTTCGCGACATCACAAAGCGCACCGGAACGACCGTAGATGATGTTGCCAAGCGTTTGATGGACTATGGATTCCATGCTCCGACAGTCAGTTTCCCGGTTGCCGGAACTTTGATGATTGAGCCAACCGAATCCGAAGATATTGGAGAGCTCGATCGTTTCATTAATGCAATGATCTCAATTCGAGCAGAGATCTCGGATATCGAACATGGCGAAATCACGATTGAAGAGTCACCGCTGCGATTTGCACCGCATACGGATGGCGACCTTCTGCGAGAGGATTGGGATCGGAAGTACTCACGCCAAGTCGCCGCTTATCCATTTGGTGTTGACACAGAGATTGCACATAAGGGCAAGTATTGGCCGGCAACTGGTCGAATCGATGGGGTATATGGGGACCGCAACCTCATCTGTTCCTGCACACCGATTGAAGAACTAGCCATCAACGGATGAGCGATTACTTTGCCAAGAAGATTGACCACGACTTCTCTGTTGATGGAGTTGTGACCAAAGAGATTTGGCAGCAAGCCACATGGAGCGCGCCTTTTGTCGATATGGCATCGGGGGAGCAGGCAGAATTCACTACTCGCAGCGCCATCCTGTGGAGTGGGACCCACCTCTATGTCGCTTTCCAGGCCGAGGAGCCCGATCTCCTGGCGAGTCTGACGGAGCGAGACTCGTTGATCTTTCTGGAGAATGACCTAGAACTCTTTATCGATGGCCGGGATGCGTACTACGAGCTTGAGGTAAATGCCCTCAATACCGTTTATGAGGTCTTCTTCATCTGGCGAGATGCTTTCAGTAAAGGCACTAAATTCCCGCCCGAAACCTTCGATATTAGTCACCCTGATGTCTATACCTTTGGCGGGGACTAT
>CAIMNT010000153.1 GCA_903842855.1 uncultured Actinomycetes bacterium | reverse complement strand
GGTCTTTCTTCCCTTAAGTACCAAGTTCCACCCAAGATTGACCAGCTTTTCTTTCGTGAATATGACGAAGGAGATGGTCCTGAAATTGGTCGCATTGAGGTCTTCAATCCAACGTCAGTTCCTGTCTTAATTCCAGGTGGATGGGTTGTTGGCGGTGACCTACTTCAAGTTCGCGCCTTCAATACTTCTGAACTCATTGCTCCTATGCAATCAGTCGTTGCAAACGTCTCTTGCGTAGAACGTGGACGTTGGGGTGAAGGCAAAACAGAAGTAGATGGTGGACGAGCACCTCTTTCAGTTCATGCAACAGGAAGAGTTTTCAATCGCAATAGCGGGCTGTGGAGTATCGATTATGAATCAAGACAGCAAAGTGTTTGGAAGCGAGTCGCAAGACTCGAAGAAAGAAGCGGTTCCCGACCTACAAGCTCTCTTCAACAGATTATGCGTGAGGACTCAACCTCTCTACATATTTCATCTACGTTGCAAGCAAGTTCTGAAAATACACTTCGCATCTTGGCTGGACAAAACGGAATCTTGATTGCTTTTGAAGGTGAGCCATTACTGCTTGAGACATTTTCAAGCGTGAAGGCGCTGCGAACCACAATTCAATCAACAGTTAGGTCACTTTCCTTTGATATCGACCACCTTGACTTTGAAGCTACAACTAAGGAAAAAGTAAAAGAATTTATCGAAACCGCCGCACTTGGAAAATTAACAGCAACGCAACGAGGGTTAGCAAATATGCATTTCCTTGGCGGCGGAAAGAACGTAGATACAAACGCACTAAGTGATGCCAATGGAGGACTACTCCACATCACCGCACTAAACAGGGAACATCGAATACTTCAGGAGGTTTAATATGAACGGAATAGATACAGAGTTATACAGTCGCATACTTGACGGTCTTTTTATAGGTGGAACGGCAGATGAGGACATAATCTGCTACCCGAAGAGTGTTGGAAGAATTGGAGAGAAATCAGAATTTGATGCAGTTGCAACATTTTATGCGAGTGCCCACCCAGTTGGTTGGGGGGTCTCTGAACGTCGTTATGGATTCCCAGATTCAGCTCTCTCTGAAAAAGAGATCCCTGAAATCCATGACATTGCTGAATGGGCGCACCGCGAATGGAAGCGCGGACGTCGCGTGCTTTTCCGTTGCCAAGCAGGACTTAATCGTTCGAGCCTATGTGCCGCTTTGGTTTTGATGAAGGAGGGTTACGGCCCGAAGGACGCTATTGACCTTATTCGTGCCCGCCGTAGCCCCAATGCGCTATGCAACAAGGATTTTGTCGCTTATTTGAACAGTCTTTGCGAGAAAAATCGCGATAAAAGTAATTCATGATTAGTTAGCCCATTTTGGTTGTCTTTGGCATGTGGAACGATAGGCACATGGTCTCTCAAAGAATGACGGTATGGACTATTGGTCATTCACGCCACGAAATCGAAGAATTTGCTCAATTACTTGAGCAGAACTCAATTGAGGTTGTAGTGGATGTTCGGACAATCCCGAGTTCTAAAATGGCGCCTCAATTCAATGAACATGCGTTGCGCAGAGCTCTTGAGGATATAAAGATTGAATATATCTTCATGGGTAAGGAATTGGGTGGAAGACCTGACGGCGACCACATGTACGACGAGAAAGGCCACGTGCTCTATAACAAACTTGCGGAGTCCGATTTATTCAGGGTTGGCTTAGAGCGTCTCCTAACTGGTATTTCAAAATATCGTGTTGCAATTATGTGTAGTGAAGGTAAGCCCGAAGGCTGTCATAGACATCTTCTAATTTCTAGAGTTCTACAAGATTCAAATATTGAAGTACTAAATATCCTGACCGATGGCTCAATAACTACGTACAGTGAAATAGCAAAAGAAGACAATCAAATTGCTCTCATTGAAATAGAAGGAGGTGAACCATGGAAATCTGTACTATCGGTACGTCAGGTATCACAGCAGAACGATTTTTTCGAGCCCTAAGCGACGCTCAAGTTTCTCTCCTTATTGACACTCGCTTGCATCCCAATTCACAACTAGCTGGGTACGCAAAGCAAGATTCTTTAGTCTATTTTTTAGACAAGATTCTCGGAATTGGATACAAACATGAATCAATGCTTGCTCCAGCTGAAGAAAAATTGAAGGATTATCGGGCAAAGAATATTTCCTGGGATACTTATGCGGAGGGATATTTAGCAAAACTCAAACAGTCGAATCTGAAAACTAAGTTGGATATTAGTGATTGGGGAAGCAATCCAGTTTTGCTTTGTTCTGAAACAACACCTGAATTTTGCCATCGACGTCTTGCCGCAGAATATTTGAAAGAGCTTTTTCCTGCAGTAAAAAGTATCAACCACTTAGGTAATTGAAATGGAAATTCAAGTTCTCCTTGTGGCTAACTCAAAGAAACTTGGAGGTCGATGTTTAGCTGGATTTCGGACAGATAATTGGACCTGGTTTAGACCCGTATCGAATACAAAGCATGGCGCAATCTCTACGAAAGAATGTGAGGTTGTAGGTGGGGTTCTCCGCCCGCTTGATTTGATAGTTTGTGATGTCATTAATTCTCAACCTTCTCCTCATCAAGCCGAGAACTGGCTAGTAAAAGAAGGTTCGATTCGACTCATCTCTCACATGTCTTTAAATGATGTAGAGGCAAATCTAACTAAGGCTTCAGGGCAATCTCCTTATTTTCTGAGTTCTTCTATCCCATCAATCCCTCCATCATTTTTTGCAGAGAAATCTGAATCACAGACTTCTCTTGCGCTCATCGAAGTTGAATCTGCCGTAATTGATGAAACAAGGCACATAAAGTTTAACTTTAAGAATATGGAATGGAACTTAAAACTAACGGACGAACATTTCTTATTACCGGATGGGAAAACCAAAATAGGGCCTGCATATCTCTGTATAAGCGTCGGAGAATACTGGCAAAAAATGGACGCACATTGGAAATTTGTAGCTGGAGTGATACCAATTTTGAAATCAAGACCTGCAACAATTAAAAAGGGGCAAGTTG
>CAIMNT010000152.1 GCA_903842855.1 uncultured Actinomycetes bacterium | reverse complement strand
TCTTTGCAGGAGCAGCCTTCTTAGCTGCTGCCTTCTTGCGGCGCTTTGGAGCTGCCTTCTTTGCTGGGGCTGCCTTTGCAGCTGCCTTCTTACGACGCTTAGCTGGAGCTGCCTTAGCAACTGCCTTCTTACGACGCTTTGGTGCAGTTTTCTTAGCTGCGGCCATGTAGGTCTCCTAATCAGAATGGTTCGATCCGTCACCGAACCTGTTCAAGGAGAAGCGTGTCATCATTTAGCAAAACTTTCCACTATTTTGAGTGAAAAATCAGTCGCGTGTCGCAACAATATTTTTTTATTAATTTATGCATTTACGAGAATTTTTCTCGCCAAATTTCTGAAAATTTCTAATCTTGGGAAGATTTTTCGCGAATTATTCGCTGAGCGACCGCAAATTCGTTAGTTCGAACGTCATATTGACGAAATTTTGGCAATGAAGATGCTGCAATGGCGACAAATCCCATGCAAATTATCCCGCCACCCACAACTGAAGTGCGCAAAGTTGTCCATGCCGCCATAGATCCGGCACGGAGTTGTCCGCCCAGTGGGCCAACGGAATAGGAAAGCATTTCGATTCCCGCAAGCCGTCCACGTAGTTCATCTGGAATAGATTGATTCCAGATGGAACTGCGAAAGAGGGCGCTGATTTGGTCGGAGGCCCCAGCGATTATTAGAAAGAGGATGGTTAAAAAGAGCGATTTTGACGCTCCGGCAAGCGAGATGGCGGCGCCCCAGCCAAGGGCAGCAAAGAAGACCGCTCTTCCATGGTGAGGATAATTTTTCATCCAACCACTCGTTATTGTGATTGCTAGTGCTCCGATGGGAATCGCGGCATAGAAAAGTCCGAGCGCCCATCTGGCATGAAGTTGGTCTGCCCAAAATGGATAAAGCGCAATTGGCATGGCAAAGAACATGGCCGATAAATCAACGAGATATGTTCCGAGTAGATCCTTCCGGCTGACCGCATATTTCAAGCCATCGAGCAGATTAGTAAGAGTGGGACCTTGAATTTTCTCGGTGGGAACGATGGAACTTATTCGCCAGAGAAAGTAGAGCGAGATGATGAAGCTGGCGATATCAACCAGGTAGGCCGCTGAGACTCCAAAGGAGGCAAGGATTAATCCGGCCAGCGCCGGTCCGGAGATAACCCCCATCTGATATCGAAGGCTCATCAGGGCAGAGGCTGATGGTAAATCTGCATGGCTCACAACTCGAGGCAAGATGGCATCAAGACTGGGGCGCTGAAGTCCATTTAGGGCCGCAAATGCCGCGGCAACTATGTAGAGCAGTATTAAATGCGGATGGGAAACTCTGGAATTGATGAAGAGAGTAATCGAGGCGGTCATAGCTAAAAATTCGGTCGCCCAGACCATCTTCTTGCGATCTACTTTATCGGCCAATACTCCGCCATAAAGTCCGAAAATAACCAAGGGAATGATCTCCACTGCGCCCATGAGTCCCACCGCGAGATATGAGTTAGTCAATAACTTTATTTGAAAGGGGAGGGCAACGTAGGTCACCATCGAGCCGATATAGGTGGCAAAGCCTGCCGCCCAGATAGCTCGGAAATCTGGGTATTTGGTAAGCGGAGAGATATCAACTGCAAATCTCTTCCACTCTTTTGGGCTTTTTGGGGCTGTACTCATTGGTCAGAGCCTAGTTAGTGAAAGCTCTGCTCCGGACCAGGAAATGTTGCACTTTCCACATCCATGGCCCATTCTCTGGCGGCGCTAATCATCTCGGCGCGAAGATTGCGATATGCCTTAGCCAACTTTGGGGCGCCCTCGGTGATTCCCATGAGATCGGTCCAGACCAGTACCTGCGCATCGCAGCCATTTCCAGCGCCAATTCCAATTACTGGAATCGAAAGCTCCTCAGTTATTTGCCGCGCGAGTTGCGCCGGAACTAGTTCTAGAACCAATGCAAATGCACCCGCTGCTTCCACCGCCTTAGCATCTTTGAGAATTCGTGCGGCATCATCGCCACGACCTTGCACTTTAAAGCCACCCAGGGCGTGCACAGATTGCGGAGTCAAGCCGAGGTGTCCCATGACCGGAATTCCGGCTGCGACGAGCGCTTTAATCTGAGGGGCAACTTTCTCGCCGCCCTCTAACTTCACCGCCTGAACCTTCGCCTCTTTAAAAAATCTAATTCCATTTGCCAGAGCTAGCGCCGGACCAGGTTCATACGAACCAAAGGGGAGGTCGGCAACGACGAAGGCGCGAGAACTTGCGCGAACCACAGCTCTGGCTAAAGGTATGAGTTCATCCATGGTGACAGGAATGGTGTTCTCTTCGCCCAGAAAATTATTTCCGGCGCTATCGCCAACTAGCAGGACAGGTATCTCGGCCTGATCAAAGATGGAGGCGGTCATCTGCTCATAGGAAGTGAGCATCGACCATTTCTTACCGGCCTTTTTCCAAGCAGCGAGATCGGAGATAGTTATGCGGCTCATCTGAGCTCCTTTTCGGCGAACCGCTCTTGGCCGAATTCTCGGTCCCCGGTGGTTCAATGAAAAGTCTACAGAGGTACGCTCTACTCGTGAAGACCCAACTGCGAATTGCCTTAGCCCAGGTCAATCCGACCGTCGGTGCGCTCGCGGCCAACGCTGACCTCATCTTGGCTAACGCCGCCAAAGCCACTGTGAACAAAGCGCAGATTCTGGTCTTTCCGGAGATGGTGATGACCGGCTATCCGGTTGAAGATTTAGCCCTTCGCTCCACCTTCCGCGCCGCAAGTCGCACTGCTGTAGAAAAACTTGCAGCAGATCTGGCCGAAGCAGGCGCAGCTCATCTGGTGGCAATTGTTGGCTATCTTGATCAAAGCGAAAACCTGAAACCTCAAAATGCGGTAGCCGTCATTCATGGCGGGAAAATTATGGCTAAATATATCAAGCATCACCTGCCTAACTATGGCGTCTTTGATGAATTTAGAAATTTTGTACCTGGCAACCAATCACTAGTGGTTCGCATCCATGGCGTTGATGTCGGTCTAGCCATCTGTGAAGATATTTGGCGAAGTGCGGGGCCGGTTGCCGACTTAGCGGCGCGAACTCCGGGCGTGGTTCTTGTCCCCAATGGCAGCCCCTTTGAACGGAGTAAAGATGATCTGCGCGAAAAGTTAGTTCGCGATCGTGCCCGCC
>CAIMNT010000151.1 GCA_903842855.1 uncultured Actinomycetes bacterium | reverse complement strand
CGTAAGGAAGAAATTCTTATGGGACACCGTCGCATGATGGCACCACTTCAGGAAGCTTTAGAGCAGACAGGAGTCGCGGATATAAGGGTGGCAGCGGCACTTCTATCGAGTGTCACCGATGCCGCATCAATACGAATCGATGTTGGAAATGAGGCAGAGCTCGAAATCCAGAGCGCTGTTGCTTTCGCACTAGCCGGACTTCGAGCTCTTCCTAAGAGATAGTTACTTGTTTAAGAAGGTAAACGGAATAGTTTGATCTTGTGACTTATCACCAGCAGCATTGTGATCGTTGGTAATAAAGAAGACACAGGTTGTATGGACGCAATCTCCCTTAGCAAAATATGGAACAGGTTTGAAAGTTACTTTACCCTTTGCCGAAGTAGCACCCTGAGCAAGATCTGCCTTTACCGTTGAGACCCAAGCCTGAGCACTCTGATCTGAGTCGCACACTGTTGGGGTTCCGCCCTTTGTTGCAGGAGCCATACACTCTTCAACATAGAGACCATTCTTTGTCGGCATCTTGGCAAATTTAAATGTGACCACAGCACCCTTTTGAGGCAGATTTTTGGTTGGGCTCGCCGTGACGGTCGCCTTAGCATTTGCAAGTGGCGCAGCCAGCACAACAAGCGCTACGGCAGATAAGGCTATGAGCTTCTTTCTCATTTATTCTCTCTTCTCTTGTTTGTCTTGATTATTTGGGGAGTATTACTTAGCAAATGAAATTGGAATCTTGATGTCGTGAGTGCGATCTTGAGTTCTCGTGTGATCGGCTCGGACATAGATAGCACACCGAACCTTGCGGCAATCAACTTTTCCTATAAGGGGTTGGACTTTAAGTCCAACCTTAAATATTCCACCGGGCTTAAATGCAATAGCTAAGTTCTTTCCATAACTGGGTGGATTAGATGAGATCCAAAAAGAGGCGGCATTTGCTCCAGACATGTTTACTCCACCGCCACAAACTTCTGGAAGAGTACCTGCAGGAACTATCTGACACATCTCGACGTAGATTCCAACGGTCTCATCAAAGTTCTTGCCACTCACAGAGATGATCTGGCCAGATTTAATTCCAGAGGTCGGTGAAGCGCTCAGAATTTCACCATGCGACCCGGTCGCTGCACTCAATACAAATAGCGCTGCGAAGATCGCACTTACCCAATGTTTCATGGCGATAATGTAGGAGAAAGTAGAGATTTTTGCTCCGACAGGTGAACCACCCATGTCGGAAAAGGAGATGTAAGAATACGCGGATGAAGTCGCGAGTAGTAGCCGTAAGCGTGGCCTGCCTACTTCTGACCACTCTTTCCCCAACAGCGCAGGCAGCGGTGTCAGATATAAGTGCAACGCAAATCTCACTTCCCGTTGTTCATAGCGGGGAGGTTGCTCGTTACAAGAGAGTAGTTGCGTTAGCTAATGGGTCAGCGGAGATCGTTGCTGCCTTGGGCTTCAAAAATATATTAGTTGGGCGCGACGTCGCCTCCACAATGCCAGAATTGAAAGCTATTCCAATTGATGAATCGGCGATGCAGGTCTCGGCCGAGGCAGTATTAGGGCAACACCCAGATCTAGTCTTCATCGATTCAAATACCTCACCTGCTACCGCGCTATCAACACTTAGGGCTGCAAAGGTGAAATTGGTAATGGTCCCAAGCGCTTTTACCCTTGCAGATATAGATGCAAAGGAGAGCGTCATTGCGCAGACCTTGGGAACCCCTAAAGCGGGTAGAGCGCTGGAGGCTCAAGTAACCTCTCTTACAGCTCCGAAGACGAAGATTCGAGTGGCTTTCTTATATTTGCGAGGAACCGCCTCAATTTATTTAATAGGAGGCCCAGGTTCGGGTGCGGATTCAATATTGCAGGCGGAAGGATTTGTAGATGTTGGCGCCGCAAACTTGAAGAACCCTTTTAATGCTCTTACGGCTGAAGAACTTATAAAACTGCAGCCAGATGTTTTGCTCTTGATGACAAAAGGGTTGGTATCAGTTGGGGGAATCTCTGGACTGGTTCAGATACCAGGAATCGCACAGACACAGGCTGGTCAGCACCATCGAGTAGTAACGGTTGATGATTCGCTCCTGCTCTCTTTTGGCCCGCGGACGATTCCCATGGCACGACAACTTCGCCCACTAATTATTGCGGCTTCAAAATTGTGAGAAAGGTCGCGATCTACCTTGGGGGGCTGGTTCTACTCCTCTCTCTTTTCTGGCTCTCGCTAGATATCGGGATTGTGCAACTACATCAATCAGTATTCGGACTTATTGGTAAGCACACCGTTGATGCAACAACGGTCTGGCAGGTGCGATTCCCACGAGCTTTGGGAGCGGTAATCATCGGAGCTGGACTTGGAGTTGCTGGAGCCGTGGCCCAAGGAATCTTCCGTAACCCTCTCGCTGAACCCACACTGATCGGCTTATCCAGCGGCGCAACTTTAGGAACGATTGCGCTTATCGCTTCGGGGGCATCGTTCTACGGGACCCGGACCAATATCGCCAGCGCTGTCTTAGCCGCTGCGCTCACCGCCCTCCTTGTTCAATGGCTAGCTCCCAATAAGGGTTTTGGCTTCTTGCTTACCGGTATAGCGATATCTGCCATCTTAACTTCGGTTGCAGGATTACTCATTTCTATGTCCCCTAAGCCTGGAATTCAATCCATCACATTCTGGGATTTTGGTTCGCTAACACTTCTGAACAATGCAACGGTAGGAATGATTGCGCCGTACATTGAAATTGGAATCATCATCTCCTTTCTTGTCTCGCGAAAGCTCGATATCTATTCGCTCGGCGAGAGTTCGGCGCACTACATGGGAGTAAATCCAAAGCGATTGCGGTTGTATGCAATCATTGGACTTGCCTTCTTAATTGGTGCATCGGTCAGTGCGGTTGGATCGATCGCCTTCATTGGGCTGTTAGTGCCACACATCGTTCGGCTCCTTATTGGGCCTGCGCACCGCAGGATGCTCTCGCTCAGTGCACTCGTTGGCGCAATTGTCTTGCTGTTGGCGGATCTCTTAGCTCGTACTCTCTTTGAGCCAAATGAGATCCCACTTGGATTGCTTACATCGCTTCTCGGAGCCCCTGCTTTAATTGTGCTTTTAAAGGTGCGGCGCGCATCGTGGGTGCAACATGATTAACGCGATTTCACTCTCGTTCTCACGTGGTAACCAGCAGATCTACACAGATTTCAGCGCATACCTCGATAAGGGGGAAGCGGTGCTTCTCACTGGTCCAAATGGCACCGGCAAGAGCACGCTGATTTCGCTTATCGGTGGTCTATTGCAACCACAATTAGGAAGAATCGAGATCGATGGCAAAGATATTGCGAAGTTAAGCTCAGCTGCACAAGCCAAACTCCGCTCTATCGCGCCTCAACGTAGATCGTTCACGTTGGCATTTACAGTTTCAGAACTCCTTCACGCGCTTCCTAAGAAGATGCGTGTTGCGGACTCCTCGAAGTTCGTAGCTAAACTTGGCTTGAGCGATTTACTCTCCAAGAAGGTCACCGAACTCTCCATCGGCCAACAAGAGAGAGTGAGTTTGGCTCTGGCGCTTAACCAAGAGGCAGATTATTACTTGCTCGATGAACCCTTTAGCGCCCAAGATCTTCATTCAACTCAAATGATCTTGGAGATTATTGACGAGCTAAGAGCCAATAAGAAAGGCGTCTTGGTGATTTCTCACAATCAAGACGCCATCTCAAAGTACTTTGATCGAGTAATTAGCCTCGCTTAGCCTGACTTGGCTTGCCTGCCTTAAAGGGCTTTCCGCCGGCCTTGCCAAACTTCTTTGGTCCAGCAGCTGGCTTACCACCTGCACGAGCGCGGGATTCTGCCTTCTCTAAAGCGATGCGCTTCTCCAACGGCATACGAGGAGCCTTCTTGGCTGGGCGAGCTACGCCCTCAACGCGACCACGATTTCCAGCAGCGGGAGCGCTTTCTTCGCGAGTACGGGACTCGCGGGCCTTCTCCTCCCACTTCTTGGGTGCTGAACGAAATGGACGATCTGAACGTTCCGTGCGATCAGTCTTAGGGCGACGATCTGAGGTGAATGAGCGCTCCGTACTAGGACGGCGCTCTTCGCGAACTGGTTGGAAGGCGCGCTCTTCGCGAGACTCTGCTGTCTCTACCTTTGGAGCACTTTCAAAACGTCCGCCGCCAGATTTACGTGGCTTGAAATTACCATCTCTATTTCCGCGATCATTGGAGCGACTGCGGCTACCGGGCTTGCGATCGTTG
>CAIMNT010000150.1 GCA_903842855.1 uncultured Actinomycetes bacterium | reverse complement strand
TGCGGGCCGCAACGCTGACCAACAAACGTTGATGCAGGTACGCCACTCCTTCGAGTTAGATAAGCCGCTGCCGGTTCGCTACCTCTCGATGATGCGCCATTTATTTGTTTCCAGAGATCTCACCTCGTATGTGAATCGCGGAGCAAAGGTCATTCCACAGCTCTCACAAGCTATTCCCGCCACGTTATCGCTAGTGATAGGTGCTGCGATTATTTGGTTGCTCTTTGGTCTTGTTTTTGGAGTCCTTGCTGCCAGTTCTAAACGCAAATGGCTAGACCCGACAATCTCATTTTTAGGAATTGTGGGGGTATCCCTTCCCGTCTTCTGGCTCGGCGAAGTCGTCAACTTAATTACCCAATCCAAGCTTCACAACTCGGTATTTAAATGGGTCCCACCTCTGGGATATGTAGGTTTAAGTGTGAACCCATGGCAATGGTTCTTGCATCTGATTTTTCCCTGGCTAACGCTTGCAGTTCTCTACGCTGGAATTTACGTCCGCGTTCTTCGCAGTGAAATTTTGGTTGTTATGAGTGAGGAATACATCAAGACCGAAAGAGCTAAGGGTGCCAGCGAAAAACGGATCCTCTATAAGCACGCTACTCGTATGTCTCTGATAACCATCGTTTCACTCTTTGGTTTGGACTTTGGCGCGCTTGTGGGAGGTTATGCACTTCTCACAGAAGTGGTCTTTGGAATTCAAGGCGTAGGAAAATTGACTTTTGACTCTCTTCAGAATTTTGATCTTCCGGTGATCATGGCGACCGTCATGTATGCCTCTTTCTTCGTTGTATTCATGAATGCACTCGTAGATGTCCTCTATGCCGTTTTGGATCCGAGGGTGCGCCGTGCATAACGAGAACATTCTTGAGGTCAAAGATCTCCACGTAAGTTTTGATACCCGCCGCGGTGAGGTAAGGGCGGTTAATGGGCTCACCTTTGAATTAAAGGCCGGCGAAACTTTGGGAATTGTTGGAGAGTCTGGCTCAGGCAAATCTGTCTCTATGAATGCGGTGATGGGGCTGGTTCGAGATGCCAATGTGCGCATTTCAGGAGAAGTTCTCTTTAAAGGCGAAGATCTCCTCACGCGCACGGATGAGGCGATGCGCTCTATCCGAGGCAAAGAGATTGCCATGGTCTTTCAAGATCCCATGACCGCTCTTACCCCCGTGTACACGGTGGGCTGGCATATCGTTGAACAGATCAGGTTGCACACCTCGCTGAGCAAGAAAGAGGCGCGAGAGCGAGCTATCGAAATTCTCAACGACGTTGGAATCCCTGATCCAAGTCGTCGCGTAGATCAATACCCACATGAATTTTCTGGAGGTATGCGTCAGCGTGCCATTATCGCCATGGCCCTCGCCTTGAATCCAGCCCTCCTCATTGCCGATGAACCAACGACAGCACTCGATGTAACTATCCAGGCGCAGATTCTCGATCTTTTGATGAGGCTGCAAGAGCAGCACAACTCTTCCATCATTATTATCACGCACGACATGGGTGTTGTCTCTGAAATTGCAGACGAAGTTCTAGTTATGTATGCGGGACGACCTGTAGAGCGCGCCAGCAAGGCAGAGCTCTTCGCTAATCCGCGTCATCCTTACACTCAAGGGCTCATGAACTCAGTTCCAAGGCTGGAT
>CAIMNT010000149.1 GCA_903842855.1 uncultured Actinomycetes bacterium | reverse complement strand
GGCAAGGTGTGGAAGGTGATGTGCCCACCAGTGAGCGCCTTTGCTTGCGGCAAGAATCCGAGAACATCCCATCCAGCGTCGATAACAACATCTTTCTTGGCAACTGTGAGCAAGGATTGTAGTTTGCCTAGATCTCCAAAGATTCCTTGGCTTCGAAACTTAGTGATGACACCTGTAATAAACGCTTGCTGGCGGTGGGTGCGATCTAGATCGCCATTTGGAAGTCCATGACGTTGGCGCACAAATTCCAGAGCTTGCACACCAGAAATAGTTTGAACTCCGGCGGGGAATACTGCACCAGAGTATTGCGAATCATTTACTGCATGGCGCAGACAGACTTGGATCCCGCCAAGCGCTGTTGCTAAGTCGTAGAAACCAACTAAATTCACTTCGGCAAAGTGATCGATAGGGACACCAAGCAGTGTGGTGATAGTAGAGATGGTTGCTGCGCGTCCGGCATCTCGACTCTCCTTCTCGCGGAGAGGATTTGGAACTCCCTTTTTAATTAAGGCATTTTCGGAGTTGTATTTTGCAAGCCCATACGCCTCTTTAATTTTCTGCATTCCCCAACCGGCTACCGCTACATAGTCATCACGTGGAATTGAGATCGCGACCGCGTTCTTGCCGTTGGCTGGGATGTGGATCAAGATCATTGTGTTGGTGTTATAGCCACCCACCGCTGAACTCGAACCGACATGCATCAGATCGAGGAGTTTGCGGGGAAGATCGTTGCCGTTGTTGTCTCGCCTTGAATCCAAGCCCAAGAGCAGGATGTTGGTATCTCCACCAATGGACTGTTTGTCGCCTTTTAGGACATTAGAGCGAGGGATCGCGCTGCCGGCGGTCTTATCAAAGAAGTATAAGGTGAAGGAGAGGAGGGTAATTGCGATGGAAATCGTCGCCATTACTTTCCTCGAGTGCATGTCGCGAATCTTACAGACTAGAGTCTTGGCATGGATCACGTCGGTGCTCTGGCCCTGGTGGGCTCAGGAGAGTATCTGCCCGGAATGGCAGAGCTCGAAGGCGCCTTGCTGAGAAGCGGTATAGAGCGGGGATTAAGCAATAGTTTCGTGCAGATTCCACTGGCAGCTGGACGAGAATCCGTGCAACGCTTGCAATATTGGCAGGAATTAGGCGCTGCACAAGCCGAGCGGCTAAATACTCGTCAGATCTTTCTTCCCATTTATACCCGTGAAGATGCTATTCGTGAGGATCTGGCTAGTGCGATTGATGGCGCAGGTTTGATATATCTATCTGGAGGAGATCCTTCTTATTTAGCGAACTCATTGATCAATACTCCAGTCTGGGAAGCTATTGAGCGAAACTGGAGAAGGGGCAGTTCTCTGGCTGGTTGTAGCGCTGGCGCTATGGCTCTATCTGGTGATGTACCCAATTTCCGTAAGCAGAGCTCTCCCGGTACTCCAGGACTAAACATCCTTTCTACACTGCGCACGATTCCGCACTACAACAAATTTTTCGGCTGGATTCCTGATAGCGCAGCAAAGTTAATGGTGAGAGCCCCTGAGGGGGTTACCGTCATCGGAGTAGATGAGATGACCGCGGCCGTTGCTGGGCTGGATCCCCGCACCAGTTATGAGGAGCTTACCTTTTCGGTTCATGGCGTAGGTGGAGTTCACGTTTTAAGAGGTGCTGCGACTCATAGATATCTCCAGGGAGAACTTGTTCACCTTCATTAAACTAATTTCATGTCAAAGAAGATAGATGCATTTAATACCGCTCTTGCCGCAAAAATTACCTCAGGTGTGGCAACGATGTGGTGCGCATATATTTTTGCCATCATCGCCCTTATCTCACTCCCAGATGCCATCAAATCGGGGAACTTAATAACCATCGTCGCATGGGTGGCTCAAACCTTTCTTCAGTTAGTTCTCCTCTCGATTATCATGGTTGGGCAGAATGTCGCATCGGCCTCGGTGGAACAGAAGATCACCGAGACACACACCGCGTCGCTGGGAGAGTTTGAGTTGGCAAAAGAGGCACGCGCGCTCAACCAACAAGAGATAAAAGAGTTGAAGCAAATTGCAGCGGATATCCATCGAGTTCTCAAGGATCTCGAACCAAAACTTCTGAAATGACGATTAGATCTACCCTTGGTCATAAGTACATCAAGAGGTTTTATTTAGCGCGCTTCGTCTCCAACTTAGGCAACGGGATGGGACCGATAGCGCTCGCCTTCGGAATTTTGCACCTGCCTCATGGAAGTGCAAAGGAGCTGGGTTTTGTATTAGGCGCACAGGTTGTCGCCCTACTTTGCATGCTTCCCTTTGGGGGCGTGATCGCCGATAAGTACGGCCGAATTAGAATTTGTGCAATTTCAGATGTCATTGGCGGACTAGTCCTACTTGTGCAGATTTTCTATTTTCATCTCGGTCATGTTCCGATCGCGGCGCTGTTATTTTCAAATATTGGATTTGGACTGATGTGGGGCTTATTCTGGCCATCATTTTCTGGGGTGCTCCCTGCACTCTTACCAGAAGAGAAATTCCAACAAGGAAATGCCATCAATCAATTTGTTGGCAATTTTGCCGTGATCTCTGGAACTGCAGTGGGTGGATATCTCATCACCGCATTTGGCAGCACGATTGCGCTCTTGATTGATGCCCTCACCTTTATATTTTCGGGATGCCTCGTATTTACCTTTAGAAAACTTACTCCTGCAAGAGAGGAGACGGGAGCTTCAATCCGCGCAGATATGAAAGAGGGTTGGAGAGTCTTCATCTCATTTCGATGGATTGTTGTAACGGTAGCCGGATTCTCCTTCCTCGTTATGGTCTGGTCTGGCGCACAAGATGTACTTGGTCCAGTAATTGCACTGAAGCACTTTGCTGGCGCTAAATCTTGGGCCTTTGTTATCACCTTGGAAAGCGCGGGATATGTAGTTGGCTCGCTGCTTGGTATCAGAATTAAAATTAAGTATCCGATGCGTTTTTTGACAGGGATCTCGGTAACCCTGACCTTCTATCTACTGCTCCTTGCCAGACCCGCCCCCTTGTTTTTACTCGCCTTCGGAGCCTTCCTGTGGGGTATCACTCTCGATCTCTGGGGCGCCCTCTGGGGAACCGCCTTCCAGCGCACAATTCCACGGGAGGCTCTCTCTCGTGCCTCCGCCTTCGATGGGCTAGGAACCTTGCTTTTAAGGCCCGTAGGGCTAGCTATAGCCGCTCCCTTAGCGGGTCTGCTTGGGGTAAGTCGCACCATCACAATATTTGCCGTGATCTCCCTTGTCTTTATCCTAGGAATGTTGGGTATTCCTGCTGTCTGGCAGATGCAGCTACCTGAAGCTCTCTCAGAAAACTCCTAGCAAGTATTGACAATTTTCTAGGAACCCGCGGCTTCAATTAGTCATTGGAATTTTGAGGGAAATTTCATCGTAAAGGGGAATTAAATGTCTACGTTCCAGAAGATCAATGGATTGAGCACAATCTCCAAACTCATTATTGGCTTTATCGCCGGAGCAACACTGATTGGAGGCGTCGCAACTGCAGCGAATAGTCTGACTAGCACCAGCGTTGTAACTGCCTGCGCAGATAACACCACTGGGGCTCTCTATGCCAGCACTACGGGAACTTGTACCGGTAATAGAACTGCGGTGAACGTGGGAAACGGGTCAATAAAGAACGTTGTTGCGAAAGTTGAACCTGCGGTTGTTACAGTCAACGTCAATGCAGCAGATGGATCTGGTGATACTGGATCTGGATCCGTTATTAAATCGGATTCAACGGGTTCTTATATTGTTACCAACAATCACGTGATCGATGCGACAACGGTCGCCGGTTCTACTGCAACCATCACAGTTGATCTCAACAATGGAAATACAGTTCCAGCCACATTGATTGGCCGCGATATTTCCTACGATCTTGCGGTGCTCCATGTTACGACGCCAAATCTCCCAGTAATTGCTATTGGTGATTCGACGACAATCTCTATCGGTGATCCAGTAATCGCCTTTGGCTCTCCACTTGGATTATCTGGAACGGTTACTTCGGGTATTGTCTCGGCGCTCAACCGACCAGTTGCAACTCAGAGCCAGAATGCATCTACACAATCCTATGTTGATGCAATTCAAACTGACGCTGCAATTAATCCAGGTAATTCCGGCGGACCACTGACAGATTCTCAGGGACGCATGATCGGTATCAATAGTGCGATCGCATCTGATGTCACCACGGGAACTCAAGCTGGCTCTATTGGTTTGGGTTTCGCCATTCCGATGGTGGAAGCTCAGCGCACCATTAACGAAATCATCAATAGCCCAACTCATACATCGACTCGTCCTGTATTAGGCGTCTACTTTGATGGAAGCTATACCGGCAATGGAGCGAAGATTCAGCAGTTGGTCACTGGCGGTGCCGCAGAGAAGGCGGGTCTCACCGTCGGATCGGTCGTCACCAACATCGGTGGAGTTCGTATCCCTGATGTAAATAGCGCCATTGTTCGAATTCGTTCATATGCTCCAGGTAGCACAGTCTC
>CAIMNT010000148.1 GCA_903842855.1 uncultured Actinomycetes bacterium | reverse complement strand
GGTGAGGATATGCGTCCCTCATCTGATGATTTAGCGACGGCCTTCGCAGATGGGCTAAATTCTCAAGGTCTAGATGCGATCCGAATCGGACTGGCCTCCACGGATATGCTCTATTTCGCATCAGGTTCTCTCAATCTCCCCGGGGCGATGTTCACGGCAAGCCATAACCCAGCTGCCTACAACGGAATTAAGTTGGCTAAATCTGGCGCTAGACCAATTGGCGCAGAGTCTGGACTCTTGCGAATCAAGGATCTTATGAGTAGTGAGATCCCCATGAAGTTGGGTCCTATTGGTGTGACTTCCCAGCGAGATCTGCTTACCGAATATGTTGATTTCCTTTTTGGACTTTTTGGTAGCGATGAATTCACTAGTGGTCGTCGCTTAAAGATTGTGGTGGATGCTGGAAATGGAATGGCTGGATTTACCGCCCCCGCGCTTATGAATCGGCTCAACGTTGAGTTAGTTCCGCTCTACTTCGATTTAGATGGAAACTTTCCTAACCACGAGGCAAATCCAATCGATCCCAAGAATTTAGTTGATCTGGTCAAGCGAGTGAAACGAGAGAAAGCCGATTTAGGGTTGGCCTTTGATGGCGATGCCGATCGTTGCTTTCTCGTCGATGAGCGCGGTCAATTGGTTAACCCATCTGCTCTCACATCGTTAATCGCTATCCGCGAGCTCAAGCGCAAACCAGGTTCAACCATAATTTATAACCTCATCTCCTCTCAGGCCGTTCCAGAGATTGTGCTGGAAAATGGTGGAAAGCCGCTGCGCTCGAGAGTAGGGCATTCATATATTAAAAAGATGATGGCTGAGAGTGGAGCGGTATTTGGGGGAGAACACTCGGGCCACTTTTACTTTAGCGATTTCTGGCGCGCAGACTCAGGCGCCCTTGCGGCCCTCTTTGCCATAGCCGAACTTTCGCACAGCGATCTGCCGCTCTCCGAACTCTTAGCGCCACTCAATCGCTACTTCGCTAGCGGTGAGATCAACACCAAGGTGGAGAATCCCGTGGCGAGCATTGAGTTCATTAAAGCCTCTTTCGAATCGGACTACCCGATCGATGAGTTAGATGGCATAACTGTCACTGGACCGGACTGGTGGTTCAACGTTCGAGCTTCTAATACTGAACCCTTGCTCCGCCTTAACGTGGAGGCCCATTCCCCTGAGCAGTTGAAGCAGGTTCAGAGCAAGGTCTTGGCGCTAATCGGGTAACCTTGAGCCCTGCGGGCGCCCGTAATACCCATATTAGACATGTATATGACATGTATCTGAAGTCTCGAAGGAGTTCTTGTGTCAGTTGAAACATCTGTTGGTCACGACATTACAAATCCTGCTCTAGCGGCAGAAGGTAAGAAGCGGATTGAATGGGCTGAGCGCAATATGCCCGTGCTCGCGCAGATCAAAGAGCGCTTTGCTAAGGAACAACCATTTACGGGCATTCGCATTGCCGCTTGCATGCACGTCACCACAGAGACAGCCAACCTGATGCGCGCCCTTAAAGCTGGTGGAGCCGAGTTGGCACTGTGCGCCTCTAACCCACTTTCGACTCAAGATGACACCGCAGCAGCGCTTGTCTACGAATATGGGATTAACGTCTTTGCTCATAACGGCGTAGACCGCGATGGCTATTATCGCGATCTCAATGCGGCTCTCGATATCAAGCCAAATTTAGTTTTCGATGATGGATGCGACCTCGTTAATACCTTGCACACCTCTCGCACCGAACTCCTCGATGGAATTATGGGAGGATGCGAAGAGACAACGACCGGAGTTATTCGCTTAAGTCAGATGACGAAGGATGGTGCTCTTAAGTTCCCAATGATCGCTGTCAACGACACAGATACCAAGCACATGTTCGACAATCGTTTTGGTACTGGTCAATCGACAATGGATGCGATCTTTCGTGCAACTAATGGTTTAGTTGCGGGATCTACCGTCGTAGTGTGCGGATTTGGATACTGTGGCAAGGGCGTCGCGGAGCGCGCTCGCGGCATGGGAGCAAATGTGGTCATCACCGAGATTGATCCAACTAAGGCTCTCGATGCCCTGATGCAGGGTTATCGCGTAATGAATTCACTCGAAGCGGCCAAGATCGGTGATTTCTTTATTACCGTTACGGGTAATCGCGACGTTCTGCGTGAAGAGCACTTTGCCGTGATGAAAGATGGGGCAATCTTCGCCAACTCGGGTCACTTCGATATCGAGATCGACGTTGCTTGGCTCGAGAAAAACGCCAAAAAGAATCACAGAATTCGCCACCAGACTGATGAATATGTTCTGGCCGATGGCCGCCGCCTGCTATTGATTGCTGAAGGTCGCTTGGTCAATCTCGGTGCAGCTGAAGGACACCCAGCATCTGTCATGGATATGTCATTCTCTGACCAGGCCTTGACGGCGGAGTGGTTAATCAAGACCGCAGCCTCTCTTGGAGCTGGTTTACATGAAGTTCCAACGGAGATCGATAAAGAGGTTGCTCGATTAAAGTTGGCGAGCATGGGAGTCACGATTGACACTCTTACTCCAGCTCAAGAGCACTACCTCAATTCATGGGAGCACGGTAGCTAATGACGCTAATCATGGTTGTCGATGACGACCAAGATTTAGCCGAGATGCTTGGCATCGTTCTCACCGGATCTGGCTTTGAGGTTGACCTCGTCAACTCAGGCGATCAGGTGATGAACATTTTTAACTCCCACCAACCTGATCTCGTATTGTTAGATGTCATGCTTCCAGGGCTAAGTGGCATTGAAGTCTGCAAATTGATCCGTGATAAATCTATGGTTCCT
>CAIMNT010000147.1 GCA_903842855.1 uncultured Actinomycetes bacterium | reverse complement strand
CGTGTACGAGCCCATGCGGTGAGGGCATCTAACTCTGGGAGAAGCGCTCTGGAACTAGTTGGCAGATCGATCCAGTTAAGACGAATAGCAGCCTCAGTCTCGGCCTCTGGACCCCACAAGGTGTGATCTTTAGTCGCAAGTCGCGAGAGAATTGCGTTAAGCGAACTTTTAGTTGCATCTGTGGCAACTGATAGCGCTAAACCGGATACAGAGACCATTTATGACACCGCACTTACATTGTCTAGTAGTTCTTGCCAGGCATCGGCAAATTTCTTAACTCCATCTTTCTCCAAGAACGAAACAACATCGGCAAAATCGATTCCTGCTGCAGCAAGTGCTACGAAGTGTTCGTGTGCACTAGCTATCGCAGGGGTAATCGTGTCACCACGGACAACACCGTGAGCTCGGACTTCATTCAACGTTGCTTCAGGCATTGTGTTAACGCAATGCGGAGCTATTAGTTCAACGACATAGCGAGTTGAGTCGTATGCCTTGTCTTTTACGCCGGTTGAAGCCCAGAGTGGACGTTGTTGATTAGCGCCTTTAGTTTTCAGTGCAGCCCAGCGAGGGGAAGCAATAACTCCGAGGTAGGCCTCATACGCAAGTACTGCATTTGCAATAGCCGATTTGCCACGAAGGGGAGAGCCCGCCGCAATTGCGTCAAGGCGCTTATCAATCTCGGTATCAATTCGAGAAACGAAGAACGATGCAACGGAGTGAATCTCGTTGATGGAATGACCTGCGGCAAGACGATCTTCAAGCCCTGAGAGGTAGGCATCCATAACTTTCTCGTACCGCTCCACCGAGAAGATCAGAGTGACATTGATACTGATTCCTGCGGCGGTCAACTCTCGGATAGCCGGGAGTCCTTCAAGGGTGGCCGGAACTTTGACGAGCAAGTTTGGTCGATTGATAAGTGACCAGAGAGACTTACCTTGTTCAATTGTAGGTGCGGTCTCGTGCGCGAGAAAGGGATCAATCTCGATGCTCACTCGACCATCTACATGGTGCGAGGCTTCGTAGGTAGATGTAAAGAGATCACACGCAGCAGTCACATCTGATGTCGTGAGTTCTGTGATGATTGCGGCCGTGTCGGCACCTTTGGCCTTCAGGGTTAAGACATCTTCCTTATAAAGCGCTGAGCCCTTGATTGCGGCCGAGAAGATGCTGGGGTTTGTGGTAACTCCGACAACGCTCGATGTTGCGATGAGTTCTGCCAAGCTTCCACTTTGGAGTCGATCGCGCGAAAGATCATCGAGCCAGATCGAAACACCAGCCGCGCTTACATCCTGCAGATTCGATGACATTACTTGCCCGCCTTCGCTAATGAACTTTTAGCCGCAGTTACCACGGCTTCTGGGGTGAAGCCAAACTCTTTGAAGAGAACTCCTGCAGCAGCAGATGCACCGAAGTGGTTGAGCCCAATCGAAACTCCTGCATCGCCGACATATTCACGCCAACCAGCGGTTACTCCGGCCTCAATGCTTACACGAGCTTTGACTGCTGATGGAAGTACTAGCTCTTTGTACTCGGCATCGGTCTCTTCAAACCATTCCAGACAAGGAGCGCTGACAACGCGCGCATGAATTCCCTCTGCAGCGAGCAGAGATTGCGCCGCTATTGCAAGAGCAACTTCAGATCCAGTGGCAATAAGAATGAGATCGACGGATTCCGCGGCCTCACTCACTATGTACGCTCCTTGTGCAACTCCCTCTGCGCTTGCAAAGACTGTGCGATCAATGACGGGAAGATTCTGACGTGATAGAGCGAAACCCGCTGGTTTGGCACGAGTGATTACTTCACGCCACGCGATGGAGGTCTCGTTGGCATCGGCAGGTCGAACAACGGCGAGATTGGGAATCAATCGAAGTGAGGCTACGTGCTCGACGGGTTGATGGGTTGGCCCATCTTCGCCAAGACCAATTGAGTCATGAGTCCACACAAACGTCACGGGTAGATTCATGAGTGCAGCCAGGCGGACTGAACCGCGCATGTAATCACTGAAGACCAAGAAAGTTCCACCAAAAGGCTTAGTGAGACCGTGCAGAGCTATTCCATTTAGAATTCCACCCATAGCGTGTTCGCGAATACCAAAGTGAATCAAACGACCGTATGGATCGGCACCTTCCATCTGGCTACTAGCAGGCAAGAAAGATTTGCTTCCTTCAATAGTCGTGTTGTTACTTCCAGCTAAGTCAGCTGATCCGCCCCAGAACTCAGGAAGTACAGAGGCAATCGCGCTAATAACTTTTCCTGAAGCGGCTCGAGTAGCAACATCCTTGCCGGCAGGAAATACTGGTACTGCGCTCTGCCAATTTTCAGGAAGTGACTTGTTGCGAAGCCGCTCTAAAAGTTCAGCGCGTTCTGGGTGCGTGCTCTTCCATGTACTGAATTCTTGATCCCATACGGCATGGGCTGCCTGACCACGTTGAATGACTTGGCGGGCGTGAGCGAGCACATCATCAGGAACGATAAAACTCTGCTCTGGATCTAGACCTAAGAGCACCTTGGTAGCCGCAATCTCATCGGCACCTAGCGCCGAGCCGTGGGACTCTGCTGTGCCTCGTGCACGTGGAGCAGGCCATGCGATTGTGCTGTGCATGCGAATAAATGTAGGGCGATCAGTGATTGTCTCGGCTTCAATCATGGCACTTTCCAAAGCTTCACGATTGATATTTCCATCGGCCAACTCATTTACGACAATGACGTGCCAGCCATATGCACGATAACGCGCTGCTACATCCTCCGTAAATGCGACGTGAGTATCACCCTCAATAGAGATGCGGTTATCGTCATAAATCATCTTGAGATTGCCGAGAGCTTGGGTTCCAGCAAGTGATGAAGCTTCACCACTTATGCCTTCTTCCAAATCGCCATCGGAGCAGATAACCCAAATATTGTGATCGAAGAGAGATGTCTCGCTCTCGGGATCTAAGAGACCTTTTTCAAAGCGCGCCGCCATCGCCATTCCAACTGCATTAGATACACCTGCACCAAGCGGACCTGTGGTTGTTTCGACACCATTGGTATGACCATATTCTGGGTGTCCAGGAGTCAACGAGTTGTGAGCTCTAAAGGATTTGAGGTCATCGAGTGTGAGGCCGTACCCCGACAGAAAGAGCTGAATATAGAGAGTAAGTGAGGAGTGTCCGCAAGAAAGTACAAAACGATCGCGGCCGAGCCATGATGAATCCGTTGGGTCATGCTTTAAAAAGCGCTGGAAGAGAGTGTAAGCAACTGGAGCAAGTGCCATTGCGGTACCAGGATGACCATTGCCAACCTTCTGCACGCTATCCATGGCTAAAGCTCGTGCAATTACTACGGCGTTATCGTCTTCCTGACTCCAGGTGGTTCTCTCCATGGCGATCTATCTCCCTATATATCTATCTTCTATTGTTTCGTCAGGAACATCATTGTTCGTGAATATCTTCATTAATACTTGGCAAACTACTGGCGACTAAATACATTAGCTTTAAAACCAATATTCCAAATTGTGAGCCAGATCAGCCCCACACCCAATAGGTGCAAAGCGACCAGAGCTTCAGGTAGATGAGTGAAATACTGGATGTAGCCAATGACTCCTTGGCCTAAGCACAAAGCTAGGAAGAGGAGAACCTTCTTACCTATAAATGAACGCACTTCTATGGGTTCTGAAACTTTGATAACGAGATAGAGAGCCACCGTGAGCCCTATCAATGCGATGACTGCATCTGCATGAATCCATGAGATGAGGCGAGGATCGATGTGGTAGCGCTTGGCTTGGGCATCTCCTGCGTGCGGTCCGCTGCCGGTGACAACGGTTCCTAACGAGATCACGACGACGCTGAGGACGGTAACAATCTGTATAAGCAACTTAGTAGTAGGGAGAACGGTAGTTCTCGCCTTGGCAAAGATTCGCTCCCGCAAGGAGAGAGTAGGTGGGATGAGGACTATTGAGAGCAGAAAGTGTGCCGAAACCGTAAAGGGATTTAGCTTCGTGAGCACGGTTATTCCACCGAGAACAATCTGGGCCACGATGCCGACGATTTGCGTGATGGCTAGAATTCGTATGATCTTCCAGTCACTTCGACCTTTGCCCCATCGAAAGGCTCCTATGACGGCGGCTAGAATCGTAATGACGAGGACCACCGTGAGAAGTCGGTTTCCGAACTCAATCCACGAGTGGAGCGTGCCTTGAGCTTGGTGCTTAACGGGGGCGATAGAGCCGGAGACGCATTGGGGCCAGGTGGGACATCCAAGTCCAGAGCCTGTCAGTCGAACTGCCCCGCCGGTAACAATAATTCCGACCTGTAGGACGACAAGAGCCGTATAGATCAGGCTGGCTAAGTTCACCTGCCTAGCCTATTGCCTATCCCTTGCTCCCACCGAGGTGACCTGGCTCTCTTGCCAAGTGCTGCTTCGATTGGCGAAAAAGGGGGAATTACGCAACACTATTGTTGTGAAAAAGAGCGAGGATAAGACTAGAGATCTCGTTGCTCGCACCATCTTAGAAAATGGCCCTCAGAGCGCTCTTGAGCTTGCCGAACGCCTCAACTTAACCCCGGCAGGGATTAGGCGCCACTTGGATCGCCTTATCGAATCTGGTCTTCTAGAGGCACGTGAGCCCCATCGCGCCTCCAGCGTTGCCCGAGGTCGGGGACGTCCCTCAAAAGTATTTGTCATTACAGATTTAGGCCGCGAAAAATTTGAGCACTCCTATGACGACCTAGCCTTATCTGCATTGCGATTTATGGAAAATCTATCGGAGCGAGATTTGGTTTCAGAGTTTGCCGCAAGTCGAGCAAATGACATAGAACGCAGAGTCGCTCATGCAGTAAAGGGTGCTAGTTCGCAGCCCAAGAAGATCGCGGCTCTCACTGAATTTTTAGCCAATGAGGGTTATGCGGCAGAGAGCAAAAGCTCTATGGGTGGAACCCAACTCTGCCAGCATCACTGTCCGATCGCTCATGTTGCATCCGAGTTCGAGCAACTGTGCGAAGCAGAGACGGAAGCCTTCTCACGCGTTCTTGGAACACACGTTCAACGTTTAGCAACCATCGCGCTCGGTGATGGTGTCTGTACCACATTTATTCCAAATCTTTCAGCCACAGCAATTTCGACCGCAAGCACCACCCAGACCAAAAAGGGAGCACATGCATGAGCGACACAACTCTCCATCCTGAACTCGATGGAATAGGTACATACGAATACGGTTGGTCTGATTCAGATGTAGCAGGCACAAATGTAAAGCGTGGTCTGGATGAAGATGTTGTCCGCGACATCTCCTCTAAGAAATCTGAACCAAAGTGGATGCTTGATCTGCGCTTGAAGGGGCTCTCCCTATTTGAGAAAAAGCCAATGCCTTCATGGGGTTCAGATCTCTCTGGAATCTTCTTTGACACGATTAAGTACTTCGTGCGCTCAACTGAAAAGCAAGCAACATCGTGGGAAGATCTTCCTGCAGATATTCGCAATACCTACGACCGACTCGGTATTCCAGATGCAGAGAAGAATCGCCTCGTTGCAGGAGTTGCAGCACAGTATGAGTCCGAGGTTGTGTACCACTCGATTCGCGAAGATTTAGAGAAACTCGGCGTCATCTTCGTAGACACCGATACTGGTCTGCGCGAACACGAGGAGCTCTTCAAAGAGTATTTCGGAACTGTCATTCCAGTGGGCGATAATAAGTTTGCCGCGCTCAACACCTCAGTTTGGTCCGGAGGTTCATTTATCTATGTTCCAAAGGGCGTTCAGGTAGATATTCCTTTGCAGGCATATTTCCGCATCAATACCGAGAACATGGGCCAATTTGAGCGCACCTTGATCATCGCTGACGAGGGTTCATATGTTCACTATGTAGAAGGCTGTACCGCGCCTATTTACTCTTCGGACTCACTCCACTCTGCGGTCGTTGAGATCATCGTGAAGAAGAACGCTCGAGTTCGCTACACCACAATTCAAAACTGGTCTAACAATGTTTATAACTTGGTAACCAAGCGCGCAACCTGCGCAGAAGGCGCCACGATGGAATGGATCGACGGAAACATCGGCTCCAAGGTCACGATGAAATATCCGGCTGTCTTTCTTATGGGAGAGCACGCTAAAGGGGAGACTCTATCCATCGCCTTTGCCGGCGAGGGACAGCATCAAGATGCTGGCGCAAAGATGGTTCACGCCGCCCCGTACACATCTTCAACAATCATCTCCAAGTCTGTTGCACGCGGGGGAGGACGTACCTCTTATCGTGGATTAGTACAGGTTCAAGCTGGAGCGCACCACTCTAAATCAACGGTTAAGTGCGATGCGCTTCTCGTGGACACTATCTCTCGTTCTGATACCTATCCATATGTGGATATCCGAGAAGATGATGTCTCCATGGGACATGAGGCAACTGTCTCAAAGATCAGCGATGATCAACTCTTCTATCTGATGTCACGCGGATTAACCGAAGATGAAGCCATGGCAATGATTGTTCGTGGATTTATCGAACCGATTGCTCGTGAGTTGCCGATGGAATATGCCCTAGAACTCAATCGTCTTATCGAACTTCAAATGGAAGGCGCTGTTGGCTAATGTCTCTAGCAACAACTACTAATTATTTAGCTCCAACCGGTCGGGAAGAGCCCTGGCGTTTTACGCCACTCAACCGGATCGGCGGACTCCACGATCCATCTGTGGAGCTGCATGATCGAATCTCGCTAGAACCTTCGGATATTCCTGCTGGAGTAACGGTTACGGTTGAAGATGCACTCGCTTACCCACCCCTCTCTGCAAACGAAGATCAGATTGTGGCTCGAATTCGCGAAGGTGTATCCAAAGTTCTCTTGATAACCATTGCCACGAATGCAGAAGTTGCCCTACCGATTTTTCTGGTGCGCTCCATTCTCGATATGAATCCAGAAATTTCCCGAGTTCAGGTCAACGCTGGCGTGAACAGTCATGCCACCTTGGTCATCTCTAACTCTGGAGATGGAATCTTCGCCGAAGAGATCGAATTAAATCTCGCAGCTGGATCCAACTTACGATTCATTACTCTGCAAGAGTGGGGATCAAAGGCGGTTCAGGTCGCAAGACATCACGCGATCATCGCTAAAGATGCCACCTTCACCTCATTTGTAGTCACCGTAGGTGGTTCTCTGGTCCGCTTATTGCCAACTGTGGAGTACACCGGCCCTGGTTCTAGCGCCGAACTCTTTGGTCTCTACTTCGCAACGGATGGACAACACTTGGAGCACCGAGTTCATGTTGAACATGGGGTACCTGGAGCTAAATCACGGGTCAACTACAAAGGTGCTCTCAATGGCGACTCTGCCCGCACCGTTTGGATTGGCGATGTATTTATTAAGGCTGCAGCGCAGGGAACAGATACATATGAACTCAATCGCAATCTGCTTCTCTCCGATGGGGCGAGAGCCGATTCCGTTCCGAACTTAGAAATCGAAACAGGAGATATCGTCGGAGCCGGCCATGCCAGCACTACCGGTCGCTTTGATGACGAGCAACTCTTTTATCTGATGTCTCGCGGAATTCCTTCGGAAGAGGCGCGCCGTCTGGTTATTCGTGGCTTCTTCTCGGAGATCGTTTCAAAACTCAATCTGGATGAGGTCGAAGAGCGAATCATGGTTCGAATCGACAACGAGCTCGCGGCGGTAAAGATATGACCACTATGCAATTTGATGCTTTGCAGCCCGGTAAGCCTGTACAGGTCGACGTTGCTGGAAAACCTGTCTGTGTTACACGAGTCGGAGATGAAGTCTTTGCGGTTTCGAATATCTGCACTCATTCATATGCCGAGCTCTCGGATGG
>CAIMNT010000146.1 GCA_903842855.1 uncultured Actinomycetes bacterium | reverse complement strand
TTCAGGCTTTCGTGCTGCTCCATCCGTACTCATCGTTCCACTTCAAAACTCTTTTGGATGGTCACGCGCTTCAATTAGTACAGCAATTTCTATCAATGTCTTGGTCTACGGATTAACAGCTCCATTTGCTGCAGCTTTGATGGAACGCTTTGGAATTCGTCGTGTGGTGATGGTTGCCCTTGCAACTGTAGGCACCGGAGCATGGTGCACCCAATATATAAATCGCCCCTGGCACTTAATGTTGCTCTGGGGATTTATAGTCGGCGGCGGAACCGGATCGATGGCCCTGGTTTTTGCTGCCTCCATTGCAAATCGGTGGTTCATAAAAAATAAAGGTCTAGTTGTCGGAATTCTCACCGCATCTAGCGCCGCAGGTAATTTAATTTTTCTCCCTGGTCTATCACACCTTGTAACTCGCTACGGATGGAAATCTGTCTCAATCACTGTTGCACTTGGTGCTTTTTTGATGGTTCCAGTTATTTTCCTCTTCCTCAAAGAGAGCCCGTTGCATGCAGCGGTAAAGCCATATGGCGCTCCGGAAGATTATGTATATCCGGAGATCGTGCGAAGAAATGCTGGGCGTGAAGCGATTGACACTTTAAAACGTGCCAGCAAGGTAAAGAATTTCTGGTTTCTCTGCGGATCATTTTTTATCTGCGGATTGTCGACGAGCGGTTTAATCGGAACTCACTTTATTCCTGCCGCAATGGATCATGGAATGGTGATGGATACCGCCGCAAGTTTGTTAGCTCTCGTTGGAATATTTGATGTTGTAGGAACGATGGCATCTGGTTGGTTAACTGATCGAGTTGATCCCATCAAATTGCTCTTCTTCTATTACTTCCTGCGGGGACTTTCACTATTCCTGCTGCCATCAATTCTCTTTAGTACCGTCCATGCATCGACTCTGGTCTTTGTAATTTTCTATGGCCTCGATTGGGTTGCGACAGTTCCACCAACTGTCATCCTATGTCGCAGGGTTCTTGGTCCTACGAGTGGAACTGTTGTCTATGGGTGGGTATTTGCCTGCCACCAAATTGGCGGCTCCATCGCAGCTTTAGGCGGAGCGCTCATTCACGACAAGTTGGGCAATTACGCCGCTGCTTTTTACGCGGCAGGAGTGCTCTGCATCATCGCCTCCTACGCTGTACTTCAAATTACACGCGAGGATGTTCCAGCGCAGCTCACTTCCCGATAAGTTTCTCCTATGAGCGATTTGTATTCAGATCCACTTGGTACTGCCGAAAAGGCAGCCGCAGAGTTAGCCCGCATCACCGGAAAAGATCATCACGATGTGGCACTCGTCATGGGATCTGGATGGGTATCTGCAGCTGACGCGCTCGGAACTCCAACACATGAGTTTGAAGCGACAGATCTACCTGGTTTTCCAGCCCCAACAGTCTTCGGACATGGCGGCAAGATTCGCTCTTACGATCTGCAGGGAGCAAAGGGAACGATTCGAGCGCTCGTATTTCTTGGCCGCACCCATCTTTATGAGGGCAAAGGCGTTGAGCCAGTAGTCCACGGTGCGCGTACGGCGGTTAAGGCGGGCTGCAAAGTAGTCGTACTAACAAACGCGTGTGGTGGCATCAATCGCGATTATCACGTTGGTCAACCAGTGCTGATTCGCGACCACATCTCTTTAACTGCGGTAAGTCCTCTTATCGGAGCAGATTTCGTAGATCTCACCGATCTTTACAGTAAGAGAATTCGCGGAATCTTGCGCGAAGAAGACCCAACTTTGGCTGAAGGCGTTTACGCTCATTGGCGCGGACCTTCTTACGAAACCCCTGCTGAGATCAACATGATTCGCGTGATTGGTGGAGATCTTGTGGGAATGTCGACCGTGCCCGAAGCGATTGCGGCCCACGCCCTTGGTGCTGAAGTTGTAGCAATTTCTCTCGTCTCAAATGCTGCAGCTGGGATCACCGGAGAGAAACTAAGCCACGAGGAAGTTATGGCCGCCGGAAAAGCAGCCGCAGGCAAGATGGGTGAATTGCTCAGCAAGGTCTTGCACAAGATATGAGCGCCGTGATCTCAGCCGAACTTCGCGCAGAAGTCGAGGAGTGGATTGCCTTAGATCCAGATCCCAAGACCGCAGCTCAACTTCAAGGATGGCTTGATAGCGAGAACGTCGAAGAGTTGAACTCGGCATTCTCTGGCTTCTTGCAATTTGGCACCGCTGGTTTGCGCGGTCCAATTGGTCCTGGCCCATCGCGAATGAATCGTGCAGTCGTAGCTCGTGCTGCCGCTGGAATTGCCGCTTACATGAAAGAGCGCGGACTTTCATCAGTCGTTATTGGTCGAGATGCGAGGTACGGTTCAGAAGATTTCACATTTGAAAGCGCAGCGATATTTAGTGGAGCGGGAATGAAGGTTTACGTTCTTCCGCGTCCA
>CAIMNT010000145.1 GCA_903842855.1 uncultured Actinomycetes bacterium | reverse complement strand
ATCGAAGGAATGTTATCTGGCTTGGCAGATGCAGTTGATGCTCTGTCACAACTTGGCGTTGCAATCAATCGAATCTTCTTAGTTGGTGGTGCCGCAAAAAATCCGGCAGTGGGGCAGATTGCGTCATCGCTCTTTGGACGCGAGGTAGTAATTCCTCCTGCCGGTGAATACGTCGCCGATGGAGCCGCCAGACAAGCTGCGTGGGCTTTATTAGGTCACGCCCCGCTTTGGGATCTAGGTAAGGTCACTCATGTGCAGAGCGACCCCACTCCCCATGTTCTCGATAAATACCGCACCCTGCGCGATGCCACAGTGAACTGGTGAATGGATGAAGCGCATAAGTTGGATTTACTTCGTTCTAGTTAGTCTGCTCTGGGGTGTGCCGTATTTATTTATCCGAGTTGCGGTAGCTCCTGGTCAATTCACCCCCGCCTTCGTCGTCTTCTCGCGAGTTGCAATCGGTGCAGCACTGCTGATTCCTTATGCGATCAAGCTCGGAGTTCTTAAGCCCGCTCTTAAGCAATGGAGATGGATCGCGGCATATGCACTCCTTGAAATGGTTGGTCCCTGGGGCTTAATCAGCCAAGGAGAGACCAAGGTAAATTCTGGTTTAGCGGCGCTTCTGATCGCTACCGTGGCTATCTGGGCAACAATTCTCAATGGCGCGCTAGGTGATAAAACAGTTTGGCACTCGACTCGTTTGCTGGGTCTAGCGGTTGGTTTTATAGGAATCTGCCTCGTCGTTGGATTGGAAAGTCTAAAAGGCAAGGTAAATGTGCTGGCCATATTTATGTTGCTCTTGGCTGCCATCGGCTATGCCATCGCGCCAACGATGGCACGTCGTAAGATTCCAGAGATCGATGGAGCGGCAGTCAATGGTCTAGCCATGCTCATTACCGCGGTGATTTACTCACCTTTTGCCATCGCAGCCTGGCCAGATCATCACGTCCGGGTTAACTCGATTTACTCACTGATTGCACTTGGAATATTTCCAACTGCAATCTGCTTCGTCCTCTTCTTTAAGCTGATCGCAGATATTGGTAACGCCCGCGCATCGCTCGTGGCCTATGTGAATACTGGAGTAGCTGTCCTCATAGGAGTGATTGTGCTTAACGAGAAATTAACTGCGGGAATTCTCGTTGGCTTGCCGCTCGTACTTCTTGGCTCTTATTTCGCCAGTAGAAAACCAGCTACTCGGTAAATCCCAATCGGGCCAGAGCTTTTGGATCGCGTTGCCACTCTTTAGAAACTTTGACATGTAATCCTAAGTAACTCTTGCCATCTAGGAATGTCTCAATGCCCGCTCTTGCGCGCATGCCAATATCTTTGAGGCGACTTCCTTGAGGTCCAATAATGATCGACTTCTGTGAGTCTCGTTCCACATGGATCGTGGCGTGAATATCGTAAAAGTTCTTTCCCTCGCGCTTGCTCATCTCGTCGATGGTGACCATGACGGAGTGAGGCAACTCTTCATACAAATCTTGGATCGCCGCTTCCCGAATTAATTCAGTTATATGCAACTCAGCAGCTTGGTCTGTATCGATATCCTCTGGATATAGCGACTGAGAAACCGGGAGCGCTTTCGCTAACAACTCCAGCAACAGGTCGGTCTGCTCTAAATTCTT
>CAIMNT010000144.1 GCA_903842855.1 uncultured Actinomycetes bacterium | reverse complement strand
TTTCACGCTCACGGTCTTTCGAGATTCGTATACCTCTTTCTTGCCGTGGCGATTGGCTCCTCCTTGGGAGAGGCGCTATTTCGAAGCATTGGAAAGTTATTTCACAAGAAAATTCTCTTCGCTCCATTTTCATGGATTGATTCATTGCTAGGTGCAGCATTTTCAATCCTTCGAACCGCGATCATGCTGCTCATTTTGGGGCATCTGCTCTTGATTACACCGTGGAGTTGGGTACATGACATTCCCAAGAGTGAGATCTACTCGAAGTTCAATGCGCAGGCGCCCTCCATCATCTCTGACATAACCAAGCGGGCGAATTTCCAGATTCACTAAATAAACTCAGCTTTCTCACAGCGACCCTTCGGTTAACTTCTTTACGATTTTTCCATGATGAAAAAGACTCTCGCCGGCGCCTTTGCACTTGTCGTTTTCTCCGCTATCTCCGGGACGGGAGCGCACGCTGCTACAAGCGCTGCGAGCGCCGGCGGGATCTGCACTAAAGCAGGATCAGTAACAACCATCGCAGGGAAGTCTTATACCTGCACCAAGGTATTAAGCGGCAAGTTGGTCTGGACCCTCACAACTCTAAATGGAGCGAAGCCTCAAATTACCGGAGCGCCTGCACGAGAAGGTGGCGATGGCGGCCCTGGAGATGACAACGGTCAAGGTGACGCAGTTCGTCAAGCATCTTTGAAAAAATACAACGCATGTTTGGTAGCCCATGGTGGAACTGCAATGACTGGTCCCCATGGTTTTCGTGGCGCGAGACCACCTGCTGGAGTAAGACCAACAACACCACCAGTTCAACCAACCCTAAGCGCAGCGCAGAGCAAAGCGGTAGCAACCTGTGCCTCGTTAGCTCCTAAGTTCGGATTCCGCGGAGATAATTAATTAATCCTCAGATTTTCCGCTCTGTAAACCTTCACCGATAAGTTTCATGACATTTGGATCCGCCAAGGTTGTTGAATCCCCAACGGCGCGATTTTCTGCGACATCCCGCAGGAGTCGGCGCATAATCTTTCCACTGCGCGTCTTTGGCAATTCATTGACAACCAAGATCTGCTTTGGACGAGCAATCGCACCGATCTCTTTAGTGACATGAGCCTTCAAATCCTTGATTAACTCCTCACCACCAACGCTTGGAATGCCACCGCGCAGAATGACAAAGGCAACGATCGCCTGCCCTGTCATCGCATCATTAGCTCCTACAACGGCAGCCTCAGCCACATTGTGGTGAGAGACCAATGAGGACTCAACCTCTGTGGTAGAAATTCTGTGCCCTGAAACATTCATAACATCATCAACGCGACCGAGTAACCAGATTGCGCCATCATCATCTAGCTTCGCGCCGTCTCCTGCAAAATATTTACCTGGGAAGCGCGACCAATACGTCTCGCGATATCTTTCAGCCTCACCCCAGACACCTCGCAACATTGATGGCCACGGTTCGGTCAGCACCAGGTATCCACCATTTCCATTTGCAACTTCGTGGCCTTCATCATCAACGACTTTGGCGCTGATGCCGGGGAGCGCTGCCATTGCCGAACCAGGTTTTGTTGCAGTAACGCCAGGGAGTGGTGAAATCATTAACCCGCCGGTCTCTGTCTGCCACCAGGTATCAACTATTGGGCAACGATTTCCACCGATGACTTCGCGATACCACATCCATGCCTCTGGATTAATTGGTTCACCGACAGAACCAAGCAAACGGAGCGAAGTTAGATCACTATCGGCCGGGTACTCCTCGCCCCACTTCATCCACGTGCGAATCAAAGTTGGGGCGGTATACAAGATAGTGACTTTGTACTTCTCGATAAGTTGAAAGAGTCGATGCTTGGTAGGTGAATCAGGAGTGCCTTCATACATCACCTGTGTTGCACCATTGATCATTGGTCCGTAAACAACATATGAGTGACCAGTAATCCACCCAATATCTGCAGTACACCAATAGACATCGCTCGTTGGCTTAAGATCAAAGACCGCGCGATGTGTAAAAGAAGTTTGAGTTAGATATCCACCAGTCGTGTGAAAGATTCCTTTCGGTTTTGCAGTTGTGCCTGATGTGTACAAGATGAAGAGCACTTGTTCGGAATCAAAACTCTGAGCAACGTGCTCTGCGCTCTGTCTCTCAACAATTTCATGCCACCAGATATCGCGACCCGCGCTCCACGCCACATCTTGTCCGGTGCGCTTTACGACCAAAACATTTTTAACGTTGTGCTTTCCACCAGCGAGAGCTTCATCAACCACCGGCTTGAGCGGGAAAGCTGATCCTTTTCGAAAACCACCATCCGAGGTGATGACAAGAGTTGCGTCGGCATCCTGAATGCGGCTGATCAAGGCATCTGCGCTAAATCCACCAAAAACAACTGAGTGTGCGGCTCCGATGCGAGCGCATGCCAACATAGCAACGGCTGCTTCGGGGATCATCGGCATGTAAATTGCGACTCGGTCGCCAGCGCTTACGCCAAGTTCGGTTAGCGCATTTGCCGCCTTCTTTACATCGTGGAGCATCTGAGCGTACGTGATCGTCCGAGTGTCGCCCGGCTCTCCTTCAAAGTAGAAAGCGATTCGCTCCCCACGACCTTCAAGAACATGTCGATCTAGGCAGTTATAAGAAGCGTTGAGCCTGCCTCCCACAAACCATTGGGCGGAGGGAACCTCCCAATCTAGAACTCGATCCCATTTCTGCTCCCAGTGCAGGTACTCAGCCTGCTTGGCCCAGAAAGCGAGCCTGTCCTCGGCAGCCTCTTGGTAGATGGAGGCCTGCACATTGGCCTGAGCCGTGAACTCTGCGCTGGGCGGGAAGGTGCGATCTTCGTGGGAGAGATTTTCCAAGGAGCTCATAGAAGTGAGGTTACCTGCGTGGGTAGCCCCGTACAAGGAATCCAAGAAGTGAAAAAATCCGCCAAACATATGTGACGCATCCCACATTTTTTAGCCCCTCGCGAGGATACTAAATATGGGTCATCAGAGTTGATGGCTGCAGGTTATTCACTAGGGAGAACTAGATATGGCAAATGATCGCATGTTTGCTAACCCAGCGCCGTTAGGTCTTGCGGCATTCGGGGTTACCACCTTCTTGTTGAGTAGTTCAAACGCTGGCCTCTGGCATAGCGTCGCTGGATCTGCCGTTATGGGAACTGCCCTCTTTTATGGTGGGCTGGTCGGCATCTTGGTCGGCATCATGGAATTTCTGCGCGGAGATGCCATCGGGGCCACCTTCTTCGGCTCCTTCGGAGCATTCTGGCTATCGCTTTGGTATTGGATGAGCCACCCAGCAATCCAAGCCCCCGGATCGCTCGGCGTATTTATCATGTGTTTTGCGGTCAGCTCATTCGTCTTCTGGATGGCTGTTATGAAGCGGAGCATGCATCACAACCTCTTCGGATTCCTACTCACCCTCACTCTCATCTTCCTCTCCTACGGCAATTGGGCTGGTGGCCATTCGGGCGCGCTCAAGACTGGCGGATGGCTCGGGATGATCACAGCGATCGTCGCCCTCTATATCGGCGCAAAGCAATTGATAAATGAAGAATATGGAAGAGACCTACTTATGTAGGTAGCTCTCACCAAATTTCTTGATATCCACAGCGGGGCCGACTCCACACCTTTGGAGTCGGCCCCGTCGCATTTGCCCCTATTGCTGGCATTTTTACCGACCTAACACATGGCTGTGCCAGCTTCTGGCGCAGATTCGATCAAAGGGGGCATTGTGTTTGCAATATTTAATGGAGCATTCAAGGTAATCGCACATCTACATACGCTTGAGGTGGCAGGTCGCTGGCTACTCAAAGGAGGACACGCCTTAGCTCACTCCAATTGGGGGTTGCTCGGAATCGATCGATTATTGAGTCATTTCGGGATTAATTAGTCAGAATCCGTTTCGCAGTTTTCCAATCCGCCCCAAAATGTGGTGGGATTAGCCGTAAGCAAGAGCGCCTGACCCAGCGTTGAGCCATTGGCATTTCTCTTACAGCTGTTACAGCCGACCACTACCTCACTTTGGGAGAATCTCACGCATGCCAATCGCAACCCCGGAAATTTATGCACAAATGTTGGATCGCGCGAAGGCTGGCGCTTTCGCATATCCCGCAATCAACGTCTCCTCTTCCCAGACACTGATCGGTGCAATCCGCGGATTTGCTGAGGCAGAGTCAGATGGAATCATCCAGATCTCTTGGGGCGGAGCGGAATACCTCTCAGGTTCAACGGTTAAGAACATGGTTGATGGAGCTGTTGCGCTCGCAGAGTTCGCACATATCGTTGCGAAGAACTACAACGTCAATATTGGAATTCATACCGATCATTGCCCAGCTGAGAAGCTTGATGGTTTCATGCGTCCACTTCTCGCCTTTGGCGCAGATCGCGTCAACTCAGGCAAGGCCCCACTCTTTAACTCTCACATGTGGGATGGCTCTGCAGTCTCTATGCCCGAGAACATGAGCATCGCAAAGGAACTGCTCGAGAAGTCAAAGGCTGCTCGCACCATCCTTGAAATTGAGATCGGTGTTGTCGGCGGCGAAGAAGATGGCATTGAAGCGAAGCACGATGCAAAGTTGTACTCGACTCCAGAAGATGCGCTCTTGACCATTGAAACTTTAGGCAACGATCCACACGCTCGCTATATGGTCGCCGCAACCTTTGGAAACGTCCATGGTGTCTACAAGCCAGGTAACGTAGTTTTACAGCCAAAGATTCTGCAGACTCTGCAAGATGCAGTTGCTGCCAAGTTGGGTCTGCCTGCAGGATCAAAGCCGATGGATCTGGTCTTCCATGGCGGTTCAGGTTCACTTCTCTCAGAGATCCGCGAATCTTTAGATTATGGTGTTGTAAAGATGAATATCGATACCGATACTCAGTATGCATTCACCCGCCCAATCGTCGATCACGTCTTTAAGAATTACGACGGCGTGCTTAAGGTCGATGGCGAGGTCGGAAATAAGAAGGCTTACGATCCACGCGCATGGGGTAAGGCTGCAGAAGCTGGTCTCGCAAAGCGCGTTGTCGAAGCCTGCGAAGATCTTCGTTCTACCGGAACTTCTATCAACAAATAATTTTCATTTCACGCACCAACTCTCACAAAGGTTAGGAAAAAATGCCTGCTCTAGTACTGCTCGGCGCTCAATGGGGCGATGAAGGCAAGGGTAAGGCGACCGATATCTTGGGAGATCGCGTTGATTATGTTGTCCGTTATCAAGGCGGCAATAATGCTGGGCACACAGTAGTAATCGGTGACCAAAAATATGCTCTGCATCTACTTCCTTCTGGAATCTTGAGTCCCAACGTCGTTCCCGTGATTGGAAACGGCGTTGTGATTGATCCTTCAGTTCTCTTACAAGAGATCAAAGGACTCAATGAGCGTGGCATCGATACCTCTAAGCTCAAGATCAGTACCAACGCTCATTTGATTACGCCTTATCACCGGACTATCGACAAGGTCTCAGAGCGATTCCTTGGTAACTCTAAGATCGGCACCACTGGTCGCGGTATCGGACCTGCATACGCCGACAAGATCAACCGCATCGGTATTCGGGTGCAGGATCTCTTTGATCCATCAATTCTCCGTCAGAAGATCGAAGGCGCCTTACGCGATAAGAACCAGATACTGATCAAGGTCTTTAATCGAAAAGGTATCGAGGTTGAAGATGTTGTTACCGAGTATTTGGGTTATGCCGAAATCTTGCGGCCATACGTCACAGATACCGTTCTATTGCTAGATCAAGCTCTGAAGGCTGGAAAGAATGTTCTGCTCGAAGGTTCACAAGGAACTTTGCTCGATGTAGATCATGGCACATACCCATTTGTGACCTCATCAAATCCCACCGCAGGTGGTGCATGCACTGGATCTGGAATAGGTCCTACCAAGATCACGCGCGTCATTGGAATCGTTAAGGCATACACAACTCGCGTTGGATCAGGTCCATTTCCTACAGAACTCTTCGATGAAGATGGCGAAAAATTGCGCACTATTGGTGGTGAGGTTGGAGTAACGACTGGTCGTGCTCGTCGTTGCGGTTGGTACGACGCTCCTATCGCTCGTTATGCAGTTCGCGTAAATGGTCTAACTGATTTCTTCCTCACCAAGCTAGATGTATTGACTGGTTGGGAGCAAATTCCGGTCTGCGTGGCATA
>CAIMNT010000143.1 GCA_903842855.1 uncultured Actinomycetes bacterium | reverse complement strand
CCATCCTCTTCGATGGTGGCAATTGCGCCGAGTGCTGCAGCGCAAGCAATTGGATTACCGCCGAATGTTCCACCGAGACCTGAGATATGAACGGAGTCCATGATCTCAGCGCGTCCAGTTACACCGGCAAGTGGCAAGCCACCACCGATTCCCTTTGCGGTGATCAAGATGTCAGGAACAACACCTTCTTCTTCGACAGCAAACATATGACCGGTGCGAGCAAATCCGCTCTGAACTTCATCTGCCATAAAGATGATGCCGTGCTCGCGTGAGTACTGCGCAAGTGCTGGCAAGAATCCCTTTGGTGGAACGATGAAGCCACCTTCTCCTTGAATTGGCTCGATCAGGATTGCAGCAACGTTATGTGCGCCAATCTCTTTCTCAATTTTATGAGTAATCATCTCCATTGCATCAGCAGTGATTGTCTCTTTAGGACCAATCCAACGGAACTCATATGGCATTGGCACGCGATAAATCTCTGGAGCAAATGGACCGAAGCCCTCTTTGTAAGGCATGTTCTTGGCGTTAAGCGCCATCGTTAAGTTGGTGCGGCCGTGATAAGCATGTTCGAAGACAACGATCGCTTGACGCTTTGTGTAATGACGCGCGATCTTTACTGCGTTCTCTACGGCTTCTGCGCCAGAGTTAACGAGCAGCGACTTCTTCTTATGTGAACCTGGAGTCAATCGGTTAAGAGCTTCGCAGACTTCTATGTAATTTAAGTAAGGAGCAACGGTAAAGCAGGTATGTGTGAATGCTTGAACTTGCTCAATAACATTTTCGACAACGCGTGAAGCGCTATTGCCGACGTTAGTCACACCGATTCCGGAACCCATATCAATAATCTGATTGCCATCAACATCGAGCAAGATGGCATCGCTAGCGCGTTCAATTGCGACGGGGAATGTAAGACCTAGTCCACCTGAAACAGCTTCTGCGCGGCGCTGGATTAGCGCATTAGATTTTGGTCCCGGAATAGCCGTGACCACGCGGCGAACTTGCTCTAGGTTTGTAAGTGTTGTCATGGGAAAAGTGTACGACCAGTTATCTAACGCGCGCCCCTCGGGGTTAGGCTCTGAGAGTGAACTCAAAGAGAACAGCATCTGGATCTCACTCCGGTGAGCACTCGCATCAACCGCTGCGCGAACTCGCACCGCTCCTAGATTCCTACCTCTCGTACTTCGAGAGCGCCATGCTGCCCTTCACCATTCCCGGCCACAAGCAGAAGGCAAACAAACTCGATGCTGGGCTCGGTGTTGTCGTGGATCGTGATACACCTCTCTATGGTGGGCTCGATGAGATCAAATTAACTCACGGAACCTTAAAGAAGGCAGAGCATCTGGCTGCCAATGCGTGGGGTGCTGACTACGCCAGATTTTCAACAGGAGGTTCTACCCACGCCAACCAAGCAATCATCTTGGCTCTGGGGCAACCAGGTCAAAAGATCGCCGTCTCTAGAACCGCGCACCGCTCTGTTCTTAGCGCCTTGGTGCTGGCAGATCTGCAACCCATTTGGATGGTCCCTGATATCGATGAGGCGACAGGTTTCCCAATGGGAATTGGTTTGGCCGAGGTGCAACGCGCGCTAGGTGAGAACCCCATTGCGATATTGCTGACAGAGCCTGGCTACTTGGGCACCATCTCAGATTTAGCTCCTGTGATCGAGGCGGCACATGCCCAAGCCGTTCCAGTAATTATTGATGCAGCCTGGGGAGGCCATTTCGGGTTCGCCCCGGGGATACCGCAGCATTGTTTGCAATTAGGTGCAGATGCCTTGATCACCAGCATCCATAAGGCGCTACCTGGTTACAGCGCCTCCGCGCTCCTTTTGGCGCAGGGAAAATATCTCAACCTGGCGCGGATAGAACAGAGTTTTGAAACCACGCACACCACATCTCCTGCAGGTGCGCCGCTCGCATCGATTGATGCGACGCGAGCGTTACTAGCTCAACGTGGAGAAGAGTTGCTCACCCAACTACTCGCAAACGTCGACGCCTTTAAAGCGCGGGTGCAATCGCATTTTGATATTCCTATCTTTCTAAATGTCGGCGACTTTCCAGTGGGTCGATTTGATCCAGTCAAGATTGTCCTGCGCGCCAACCAACTTGGTACTAGTGGAGTGGTGATTGAGAACGAACTCATCAAATTTGGAATCCGCGTTGAGATGGCAGATTTCGACACCATGGTATTTCTTGCAACCCTCGCCGACGACGCTGATGATTTTGATCTGCTCGGGGATCGATTGATTCCAATTTTGCAGAAGTTGCAATCAACTCCACGCGAATCTGCCACCGCACTAAGCTGGTCTGTCGTGCCGCAAGTTGGCGCCAGCATGCGCAGCGCATACTTTGCGAATACCGAGATGGTTGCAGCCGATAAGGCTGTGGGTCGCATCAGCGCCGATCTCATTGCACCCTATCCACCTGGCGTGGCGGTCGTGGCACCGGGGGAAATATTGACGGAGCAAATCCTGGAAGGGTTGGCGACCGCTAAAGCCGCAGGAGTCCGGATCGCGTATGCAACCGACTCGACGCTGGCTGCTTACCGCGTTATTTTATAAGGCTCTTATATAACTCGACCGTTTCGTGGGCTATCGAATCCCAACTAAATTGATCAATGGCGCGCACGCGTCCGGCCTCACCGTATTTGCGCAACAGGTCGCGGTCAGACATCAACTCATTAATTTTCGTGGTGAAGGCCGCTTCAAACTCTGCCGCGTTTCCGGAGTAATGCACCAACTCACCTGTAAATCCATCGGCAACCACTTCTGGAATACCGCCAACATCACTGGCCAGAACTGCCGTCTCGCACGCCATCGCTTCTAGGTTCACAATTCCGAGTGGTTCATATATCGATGGACACAGGAAGAGATCTGCACTTGAAAGAAGTGCGATCACATCTGGCTGTGGCGCCATCTTGCTAATCCAGATCACATTGTCGCGAACTGCCTGTAGCTCCTCAATTGCTGCCTGAACTTCAGCACCAATTCCGGGTTCATCGGGGCTACCAGCGCAGAGAACCAGACCAAATTGTGGATCAACGTCTTTCCACGCTTTAAGCAGGTGAGCTAAACCTTTTTGGCGGGTAATGCGTCCGACAAAAATTGCATAAGGACCTTTTATATTGAGTGACTCTAAAAGTTCTGGGTTGGCCTGCGGATAATAAGTATCTGTATCGATGCCATTTAATATGGCATGCACTTTATTGGGGTCGAGTGTCGGGTAAGCCTTAAGAACGTCGCGACGCATCCCTTGCGAGACAGCGATGATGGCATCGGCTGATTCGTAGGCGGTTTTCTCTGCCCATGAAGAGATCCGATATCCCCCACCGATCTGCTCCTCTTTCCAAGGGCGATCTGGTTCGAGAGAGTGCGCCGAGATTACGTGAGGAATTTTGTAGAGAATCTTGGCCCAGTGACCCACCATATTGGCATACCAGGTATGAGAGTGAACGATATCGACTCCCTCTAAATTAGCAGCAATCTGGGCATCGCATTTCCAATCGCCCACGGAACACCCGGGTCAGTTGGAGTTGGTGTCAGCGTGTTGTTGCGTCCCTTGCGAAATGAATATCCGATCGGGTGAATCGGTGGGAGATAGAGAACATCAAATTTCATATCTGCAACGCGCTTGAGTGATTTCTCGGCGGTCTTAAATGTTCCGCTCACGATGCTGCCATCGCTCTTTAATACTGCGCCCTCACTGCGGGGGAAGAACTCATACCAGGAACCGATCAGCGCGCGATCTGGCTCTGCATAAATTGGGAAGAGCGCGGTACGAGAAGAGAGTGTGCGATCTGGGCTCAACGCTTCGATATAGAAATGCCAGACACCAACGGACGTTGGACGAAGATCTGCTTCATAACGATCAGTCCCCGGCCAATATTCACGCATAGCCAGGCGATTAGTCTCAACGCCCTTTGGGCTGACTAATACAGCCTCAACCACCAACCCATCATGGCCCTCGCGAATTACCGTCGCGCGAACATTGATCGCTTCATCGCTAATTGCCTTTGCGGGAATTAACTCATCGCCATAATGCACGACAGGTGAAACATCGAATATGGGAAAGCGATTTTCCATGTCCGAAACCCTACCCGTTGAGGTTGGTCATCACGTGCTTGATTCGGGTGTAATCCTCAAATCCGTAGGATGAAAGATCCTTACCGTAACCGGAGTGCTTGAATCCACCGTGTGGCATCTCTGAAACAAAAGGAATGTGGGTGTTAATCCAGACCACGCCGAAGTCCAGCGCCTTGGACATACGCATTGCGCGTCCATGGTTTGTGGTCCAGACACTTGAGGCCAAACCATATGGAACCCCATTAGCAAACTTCACTGCCTCTGCCTCATCGCTAAATTTCTGAACTGTGATGACGGGACCAAAGATCTCACTCTGAGCCAACTCATCATCCTGCTGGACTCCAGCGATAACAGTTGGAGTAAAGAAGTAACCGGCGCGATCTACAACTGATCCACCTGCAACGATCTCTGCATGGTCAGGGATGCGATCAATAAATCCTTTTACGCGGGCAAGTTGATTAGCGTTATTCAGCGGGCCGTAGAGAACATCTTCTCCAGGTGCACCCGTCTTAACCTCCGATGTGGCTTGCTCTGCAAGGAGCGCGACAAACTTCTCATAGACCTTATCTTCAACAAGGACGCGAGTAGCAGCAGTGCAATCTTGACCTGCATTGAAATAACCAGCGAGCGCTATTGCCGCAGCTGCAGCTTCAAGGTCAGCATCACCAAAGACAACAACAGGAGCCTTGCCACCAAGTTCGAGGTGAACCCGCTTCAAATCTGTACTAGCTGACTGCGCAACTTCCATTCCAGCTCGAACTGAACCAGTAATGGAAACCATCGCAGGAATCTTATGTTCGACCAAGAGGCGACCCGTGTCGCGATCGCCAGTAACGACGTTGAAAACACCGGCAGGTAGGAACTCCGACATCACCTCTGCCATAAAGAGCGTCGAAGCGGGAGTTGTATCACTCGGCTTGAGAACTACGGTGTTACCGGCTGCGATTGCCGGTGCCCATTTCCAGACCGCCATCATCATCGGGTAGTTCCATGGCGTCACTTGGGCGCAGACTCCGATTGGTTCACGGCGTATAAAAGAGGTCATGCCTCGCATGTACTCCCCGGCAGACTTGCCCTCCAGGTGACGAGCGGCACCAGCAAAGAAACGGATCTCATCGATCATGGGAGGAACTTCTTCAGAGAGGGTCAGGCCGATTGGCTTACCAGTATTTTCTGACTCAATGGCGACAATCTCATCTGCCCTAGATTCAAGCGCATCTGCAATCTTGAGAAGAGCGCGTTGGCGTTCAGCCGGGGTGGTTTCGCGCCACTCTTCAAATGCGGTAGCGGCAGCTTTCAGAGCCAGATCTACATCAGCCGCATTGGATAGTTGGGCTGTGGCGTAAGCGCTACCTGTCGAGGGATTGATTATTTCGGTCGTTGCGCCGGAGCTAGATTGCGTTGATGCGCCAGCGATAAAGTTGTTGAGGCTTTTCATGCCCCCACTCTAGACCCGGCGTAAACGAACTCCCAAGAGGTACATCTTGCAACCAAGGCAGTAGCCGAAGGCAGAATTTAAAAAGGCGGCAAAGAGGGCGAAGGATGTGGCGATGGTAAAGAGCAGCCAGAGATGGCTTAGCGCACCTACCGTGGCTAGGAGTGCAAAAATAAATCCGACAAATTGCGCGAATTGGGGCGGATGAACATCTTCGGAGTCAAACTCTTTAGAGAGTCGAGGCTGAACAAAGCGCTTATAAAGCCAAGCGTATGGTGACTTTGGGGGACCAGCAAAAGCTCCAATACCGAATTGCACTAATTGAATAATGATCACTATGGGCGAGCGAGTAATAAGTGCAATGATCAAAACTATCGATGTCAGACCAGCCGACCAACGTGGACCACGTGCATCAATCATGAATTAGTTCTCCTAGATTCTGGCAAGAGCATTTACAACTTGATCTCGTTTAGGAGCTCCAACAGCCCGAGCAATCTCTCTACCAGCAGAGTTCAGAAATAAAGTTGTTGGGGTCTGTCGAATTCCTAACCGACGCACAAGTTCCAATTTACTTTCAGCATCCACTTCAACATGTTTGATCTTTGGGTAATGTGAAATGACCGAGGCGAGTGTGCTTCTTGTCGTGCGGCATGGGGTGCAGAAGGCACTTGAGAATTGAAGCACGGTTGCAACTTCACCCAACTCACTACCAATCTCTTCCTTGTTCACTTGATGCGAAGATTCCACTTTAATATTTACCTTGCCACTTCTCTTGCGATCTATGACTCCAAAGGCGAGCGCAAGAAGGAGAACTGCGCCAACTATGAGGATGGAATTCATGGCGCAATATTGACATCTTCCTCTTGATAAACCTAAACGCGGATTATTTGCAGAAGCGATTTACTCTTTGGCAGGACTATTCAAATTTGGGGACGGGCTCCAACATTTGCGACGCACCTAGCTGCGAAAGTTGCTCCATTGTGCAATGACTCCAACAATCGGTTCTTATTGATCCAGGCCTGAATAAAACCTGCTGCAAATGCATCACCCGCACCAGTCGTATCAACAACCTCAACAGCAATAGCAGGAATCTGTACCAAAGCGGCTTCTCGCGATTGCGCCAAGGCACCATTACCACCGCGCTTTATTACAACCAGCGGTGTTAGCTCTAATAAATCAGCTGCCGCTTCCACGGGATTGTGTTTTCCACTGAGGAAGTGCGCCTCTTCTTCATTGAGAATCACTACATCAACCAGTGAGAGCCATTCGCGAACTTGGCTGAGACCAACTTCAAGGAGCACACCGACAGTTGAGGGATCAAAGATCACGGTAAGACCACGCTCTTTAACGGCGTGCAATATTGCAAGCGCGCCATCACGAGACTTGGGATTTACCAAGGGATACCCAGAGAGGTAGACAGCTGTGAAACCATCCAAAGATGGTAGATCTGCCAAACTCAAACCAGAGTTAGCTCCCGAATCAGGGAACAT
>CAIMNT010000142.1 GCA_903842855.1 uncultured Actinomycetes bacterium | reverse complement strand
TTTATCTGTTGATCACCGAGCAATCGATGGTGCACTTGCTGCCGAATGGCTCGCAGCATTTGTCAAGCGATTTGAGAATCCTTTTTGGTTAGCGATCTAATATTTGCTTAACAGCAAATATTAGATTTCAACGCCAATATAGCCAAACTGGTGCGGTGGTTAACGGGCCTGCTCAAACTCCACTGCGTAGTTATCAAGTCGCGCAAGTTGGAAGCGATATTTACATTACCAACTAATTTAGTTGAGGACTCGCTCAATCCAGAGATTAGCCATCAGCTGGTGACCAAGCGACGTGGGGTGAATGCCATCTTCCGCTAATTCGGCTATTGAATTTCGTTCTCGGGCCCCTGCAAACATTGCATCGAAGGGCACTAGAACGGCCTCAAATTCCAAAGCGAGCCGGTGAACTACCTCGATCTTGGGATCTAGATCCTCCCGCCATACCAGCTGTTCTATATTAGCTGGCAACAGGAATGGCTCACAAAGAACAAATCTAGATTTGCAGGCGGACCTAGTTCGGAGGAGCAGAGTTCTGTAACGTCTCTCAAAATCTTCAACGGGAGTAAATTCTCTACTGTCATAGCGGCGCCAAGTGTCATTTATTCCAATTGCAATTGAGAGTAGCGCCGGTGAGTGGGCGATCACATCTCTCTCCCACCGCTGATCAAGATCTATTAATCTATCCCCGCTGGTACCTACATTTATGACATTGAATCTCTCGGTTAACGATGGCGCAAGGAGCGAGACATATCCAAAACCATAGGGCGGGTAGATAAGGCGATCGCAATCTGTAACGCTATCCCCATTGAAAACCAGAGTCTCCATGGTCGACCTTCCGTCGAAATAGTCGAAATACAGCCACGGAAAGACTAACTAGAAAGTCCGTTGGAAGGGAAGCGGTTTTCGCATCCGAATGATTAAAATGAGAGGTATCACCACATACGGTGAGTTGAAAGCCAAAAAGCTCCAGGGATGAGGAGTGCGCCACTGTGGTTCCCCGAAGAATTCCACACCAAAGACAATGACCCCGGTAATGCCTGCTATCAGGGTTCCATAGATAACTGCGAAGAGCTGAATCCACTCTTTGCCTTTAATTATTGAAAAGACCAAGAGAAGATAGAAGGGCGCGTATACAAATGCCGAAAGGCCAGTTACAAATCTCATCCAGACCGGCGGGTGAAGAAAGAGTGGATCGTTAACGCTGGCGTAGGAGTAGTTCCATCTCGCGAGGATATTTGAGCTATGCGGTGATTCCACGATTCCCAGGGTGGGGATGGCATCACTAATAATGCAAGTTGTAAAAGCCCAGGAGAAGAAAGCGATGAAGAGATAGTCAAATTTTCGATTCTTGAGAGCCACGGTCATCTGCAGAAATTATCACTCACATCCAATTTCTTGTAGTAACCCGACAATTCGGGCAATAGACCAGAAATACGGTTTTATTGCAATTTGAACGTTATAAAAACGTTATGAAAATTGGTGGCAATTGCTATTCCCTTTTCTCTCCCTTAGGCATAAATTTATTATAACGTTCAAATTAGAACGATCATGAGGAGGATCATGGACAAGAAACGTCTAAGTCTGACGTCGGCACTAGCAGCACTGGTACTGACCGTACCTTTCGCTGTAGCCGTACATGCAGACACGACAGCACCTGTAACAATCAACGTTGGGACATGGGGCTCTTCGCCTGCAGAGGCAGCCGCTCTCAATGACACAATCGCAACATTCGAAAGTCGCTATCCTGGAATCGCAGTCAACCTCGTCGTTGACACAGGTAACTACGAGACCGATATGGCGGCAAAATTTGCATCCAACACGGCACCTGATGCTTTCTACCTAAACTCAAGTGACTCGCAGTTGTGGCAACAACAAGGAGTTTTAGCAGATTTAACTCCTTTCATCACAGCTTCTAAATTCAGCCTTTCAGCCTTCAATCCCAGCTATTTGACCCCTTACATGCAGGGCGGTCAAATTATTGGGCTGCCAAAAGATGCCAATCCATTGGTGCTAGAAGGTAACTCCATCTTGATGAGAAAGGCTGGAATCAAGTCGCTACCAACCACAGTCGCCCAATTTGATGCCCAGGCAAAGCTTTTATTAGCAAAGAAGATACTTCCAATGTGCGTAGATGCCGATCTCAATCGTCTCGGTGCTTGGATGGTGGCTTTCGGTGGTGGAATCTCTGATTCAACCAACACTAAATCCCTCTTGCAATCAGCTGGATCAGTAGCAGCCATGACTTGGGTCATGAACAACTACAAGACTGGCGTCTTCAAGACACCTGCGCAACTATCTGAAGGATGGGCCGGTTCTGCATTCGGTAATGGAAAGTGTGCATACACAATGGAAGGCGCTTGGCTAGATCCATCAGTACAAAGCCAGAATCCAACTATCTACAAGGCGATGGTAAAAGGCCCACTTCCTACTGCTAAGCAGGCAGGTTCGTTGGCTTTCACTGCCGCCTGGGCGATGGCAAAGGGTTCAACACATCAAGATGCAGCCTGGACATTTATTCAATACATGACCGAGGCTCGTGGAATGACAGTGTGGACTTCGTATGGAGTAGCAATCCCATCTCGTACAGATGTATCGACCCCATTTGGATATGCCGTCAACGGCCAAGTTGCTGTACAGAAGACAACCAAGACAACTCCT
>CAIMNT010000141.1 GCA_903842855.1 uncultured Actinomycetes bacterium | reverse complement strand
CATTCGTAGCTCTGTTGTAAGTGATCGCTCCCGCTATCAGCAGATTGTAGAAAAATGGGCAACGATCTCCTCGGTTATCAAGATGAGTGAGGATGACCTGGCCTGGCTCTATCCCGAGATGGACTTTAGGAGCGTCGCCGAAAATTTCATCAACGAGAAGACCCAACTCGTTGTGATCACTAAAGGCGCTGGAGGAATTGATGGCTTTACCGAGGACGGTGAAGTAACTGTCCCCGGTGTGAAGATCGATGTTGTCGACACCGTCGGGGCCGGCGATACCGTCGGAGCAATCCTTGTTGAGGCTATCGTTAAATGGGGACTTGATAATTTGGTTGGTGCGACTTTGGAACTCGCATTAAATCGCGCCGCAGCAGCCGCAGCAATCACCTGCTCGCGCGCGGGAGCCAATCCACCAACACTCAAAGAGCTAGAAGGTTACTAATGCAACACATTGATGGCGCAGAAATCTCTGTCTCGATAGATCTCGATCAAGGTGGGCGCATTGCATCTCTGCAATGGCGCGATCTGCAATTCGCGGTTCCCTTTCGTGGCACTCCGCTCTCCTGGGGCTGGTATGCCATGGCGCCCTGGGCCGGCAGAATCGATGAAGGTTTAATCACGAGCGAATCTGGCGTTGTTCATACCTTGCCGACTACATGGTCCCCACCCCATGCAATTCACGGATACGGTTTTACAAGTTCTTGGGAAGAGACCGGCAGTGGTCGCGCTCGATTAGAACTACCTGCTCCTTACAACGGAGCTGTCGTAGATCAGACGATCGAGATTCTTGATGATGCGGTCCGATGGATTTTGGAGTACACACCCAACGGTTGCGATCTTCCAGCCTGGTTAGGTTTCCACCCGTGGTTCCCACGCGAGCTTGAACGAGGTGATGCAGCCGAGGTCGAATTCACAGCAGGGCGAATGTTGGTGCGCGGAGACGATGGTCTACCAACGGGCGAGTTTGTGTCACAGCCCAAGGAACCTTGGGATGACTGTTTTACAGATATTAAGGGAGTTCCATCGGTTATCTGGCCGGGAGCTGCCCGCGTGACGGTGGAATCTGATGCCCCTTACTGGGTGGTCTACACCGAAGATAGTGATGGACTCTGCATCGAGCCCCAAACTGCGCCTCCCAACGCTCAAAACCTCGGAATTACAGGCGAGCATTACATCGAGGCTTTGTTCACCTTCTCCGAAGAGGTTTAGCCTCGGTAGGCTAGTCCCATGGCTGAACAGAATGAATTACGTGAAAAAGGACTCCGCTTAACCCCGCAGAGGGAGCTGGTCCTCCAGGCGGTGCGCGATCTTGGGCATGCCACACCTGAAGAAGTTGCGAATCGAATCCACCTGACCCATCCCGGAATTAATCTCTCGACCGTCTACCGCAATCTGGAGACGCTGGAAAATGTGGGCTTGGTGCAACACACACACCTTGGTCACGGTGGCGCTACCTATCACGCCGCTGAGGAGTTAACGCATCTCCATCTGGTCTGTGGCATCTGTGGAGTTGTAGGCGATGCTCCCATTGAATCCGCTGCGCCATTTGTACAGCAACTCTCTGATGACTACGGCTTCAAGACCGATGTCACACACTTTGCAATCTATGGCACATGCGCATCTTGTGCCGCTCTTACTAATTAATACATGAGCGCAGTACTCGTCGAATCTGGGTTAGATACTGGTGCCATTTGGCACTTCGGGGAACCCAATCACGAACAACGTGCGCTCGCTTCTGGAAAAGCTTGGGCCGATCTCTCGCATCGCTCTGTAGTCACGGTCTCGGGCAAAGATCGAATTAAATGGATCAACGACATGATGACCCAGGAGTTGCTCACCCTCCCAACTGGGCAATGGAGTGAAACCTTATTGCTCGATGCTCAAGGTCATATTGAACAACAACTTTTCTTTGTAGATGATGGTGAGACCATCTGGTTTCATACTGAATCTGCGAAGGCACAAGAGCTTATTGACTATTTAAATAAGATGAAATTTATGTTGGATGTCGATGTACAAGATCGAACACCTGAATTTGCGGTTCTGCGTGCACCTGGCGCAGCCGATGCTTTTGGTGGACCTTACGCCCTTGTGCCACGAACCGAACTTGAAGATGTTGTCGCCGCCTTTAAAAGTGCGGGACATATGCAGGTTGGAACGTGGGCGCTAGAAGCAGAGAGAATCGCTGCGGGGCGACCCAGAATTTTGCTTGAGACTGATCACAAGTCGATCCCCAACGAATTAGGGCTTCTCAACACCGCGGTACATATGAACAAGGGTTGCTACCGCGGACAAGAGACCGTGGCGAAGGTTTTCAACCTAGGTCATCCTCCTCGTCGACTAGTGCTGCTCCATTTGGATGGATCGATGGTTCACATGCCAGAGCATGGAGCCAAGGTGCACTTGGAAGGCAAAGAGGTCGGATTTATTGGCTCTATGGCGCGCCATTATGAGCTTGGGCCGATCGCGCTAGCGGTTATCAAACGGACCACTCCTGTAGATGCAGTGCTCGATATCGATGGAGTAAGTGCGACCCAAGAAGTACTCGTTCCCGCAGAATAGGATTAAGGCTATGAGCCTTGATCCATCAAATCCATTCGCCGCTGTAAGCACTCTCGAATACGAGATGCCGCCCTTCGCGCTCATTAAAGATGAGCACTATCTGCCGGGTTTCTATGGTGGGATGGAAGAGCAAATTGCAGAGGTTGAAGCAATTATTGCTCAACCAGAAATCACTTTTGAAAATACCATCGTTGCACTAGAGAAGAGTGGTCGCACCGTTACGCGAGTAGCGTTGGTCTTCTATAACAAATCATCGAGCGATACATCTGATGCGCTAGATGCGATTGAAGCAGAGATCGCTCCTAGAATTGCCGCGCATCAAGATGCTATAAAACTCAATCCGAAACTCTGGTCTCGTATTGAAAAGTTGTATAACGAACGTAATTCACTGGGTCTGAAGGAAGAAGATTCCCGACTATTGGAGCTCTATTACAAAGACTTTCATTTTGCAGGAGCTCATCTAACTCCAGAGCAACGCGAAGAACTCAAAGGACTTAACGAAGAGCTATCTAAGTTGGAGGCGGAGTTCTCACGAAAAGTTTTAGCCGATACCAATGATTCGGCAATCATTGTTGACCGTGTTGAGGAGTTAGACGGGCTGAGCTCAAATGAGATCGCGGCAGCGAAGTTAGCTGCAGAGAGCCGTCGCCTTGCCGATAAATGGCTCATCAGCGCAGTTAATTTCAGCGGTAACCCAGCACTAGCCTCACTCACACATCGCCCGCTCCGTGAGCGGATCATGAAGGCCTCACTCGCTCGTGCCAATCGAGATAACGAGAACGACACCAAATCTGTACTAACCGCCATGACGAAATTGCGCGCACGTCGCGCCACACTCTTTGGCGTCAAGAGCCATGCCGAGTACATCACGAGTAATGGAACCGCGAAGTCACCGGAAAATGTCCATGCAATGTTGCGCAAGATTGCGATCTCGGCTGTTGCAAATGCAAAGAGCGAAGGAGCGCTCTTGCAGGAGGCGATTAACGCTTCTGGAGAGAATTTTGCGCTCGAGAGTTGGGATTGGGATCTGTACTCGGAGCAGGTGCGCGCTCTGAAATACAACGTCGATACCGCGGCTCTCAAGCCATACTTTGAACTCGAGAAGACGCTTTGGGATGGGGTTTTCTACGCCGCTACAAAACTATATGGAATCACTTTTAAAGAGCGGCCAGATATCGTTACATACCATCCAGAGGCGAGGGCCTTTGAAGTTAACAACGAGGACGGCTCGAAACTCGGGCTCTTTATAGGTGACTTCTACACTCGCGATTCCAAGCGCGGCGGCGCATGGATGAACAATCTGGTGGATCAGAATTTCCTCTTTGGTCAGCTCCCGGTCGTCTGCAACAACCTCAACATCGTTAAACCACCAGCCGGCGAGCCAACCCTGCTGACCTTTGATTTCCTGACGACTCTATTCCACGAATTCGGTCATGCCCTGCACGGTCTCTTCTCGCAGGTTAAATATCCGCGCACCTCAGGTACCAGTGTTGAGCGCGATTTCGTAGAGTTCCCGTCGCAGGTTAACGAGATGTGGATCTTCTGGCCTGAAGTTGTCGAAAACTTTGCGGTTCACTATCAAACGGGTGAGAAGCTCCCTCAATCAGCTCTTGATGCAATTGAAAATTCATCGACATTCAACCAGGGACATGACACCACCGCTTATTTGCAGGCGGCGATCTTGGATTTGGCTCTGCATCAAATTCCGCAAGGGTATGAGATCCCAGATGTCGTTGAGTTTGAGCGCAATGCAATTGAAGAGTACGGCCTCACTTATGCACCCGTTCCTACTCGATATCGCTCCACTTATTTCTCACACATATTTGCAGGCGGATACTCCGCGGGTTACTACGGCTATATCTGGTCAGAGATTCTTGATGCCGATACTGTCGATTGGTTTAAGGAGAATGGCGGGCTGACGCGGGCCAATGGTGATCACTTCCGCAACCAATTATTGAGCCGAGGTGGTTCGTTGGATTCAATGCAGATGTACAAGAATTTCCGCGGCCGTGAGGCAACTATTGAACCACTGCTAAAACGTCGCGGACTGAATTAATAAACTAGAACTTGCACTCCCTCATTCATAATCTCTGCGACGAATGAGGTGGATCCCTTAATTGTTATGCCTGGAATCAAATCTGCCTCAGTGATATTTCGGCGTGCTGCACATTGAGTACAGACGGTGATTGAACCTGCATCCAAAATTGCATCACGAAGTTCGTGAAGCGGGGCTGAGTGAGGAAGTTCGAAGGTTTCAGCTCTGCCGGGCAACGCCATAGTGGTGGCTTCACTAGTCAGCCAGAGTGAAACATCAACCCCGCTAGCGATAGCGGTGGCAGCTACCGTAAATGCTTGTGCGGTCCGCTCCGGATCATCGCTGCCGGTCATCACTTTGACCACCAACTTCTTCATAATTGAATGGTAACGGTTACGATTACGAGGTGGTGACCGTGACTTCTCTAGCACTAATTGTTGGAGCGGGCGCCTTTGGATTATTTCTTATTGGCTTTGGAATACGCGGCGCGGTTCGCCTGTGGCGGCAAGAGAGGGCAGAGTAAATGGCATTCACAATTCCCGAGGGGCTCCACGAAGACCTCTATCCGCTCGCCTGGTTGGTCGGAACTTGGCGTGGCAAAGGTCGAGGTGAGTATCCAGGAATCCAACCTTTCCAATTCGCCCAAGAGGTGACCTTCAATCACGACGGCCGTAACTTTCTCAACTATTACTCCAGAACCTGGTTGATCGATGATGACTCCAACATCATCGAACCCTTTGATAATGAAGTTGGTTTCTGGCATGCCATGCCCAATAAAGTTTTAGAAGTAGTTCTTGCCTACAACACCGGCAGAGGTGAGGGCTGGGTAGGAATTTATGATGGTCCTAAGATTCAACTCGCGCTAGATCGCGGTTATGTTTCGCCATCTGGAAAGTCAGTGGAATCTGCCTCTCGGCTTTATGGACTTTTCGAAGGTCAGCTCTTTTTCGCACACGATGTAGAGATGGATGGCCATGAGTTACAGTCATATATGTGGTCCTCACTCGAGCGTCAGTCGGAATAATTGATGCCTAATTTTGCTGGAGATGTACTCGCGGAAGTTGTGCGAGCTGGGGCAATCGAATCTGTTCATAGTGGCCACTTAGCGCTTGTTAATACTGATGGAAGTATTCGAGCGGCAATTGGCGATATTGATGCGCCGATGTATCCCCGTTCTTCAATCAAATCATTTCAAGCGGCGGCGATGGTTCGCAATGGACTGCGAGTGAGTCCGCAAGAGTTGGCAATGGTCTGTGCCAGTCACTCCGGCGCAGCAAATCATTTTCGTGTAGTCGAATCAATACTTGCGGGAGCGGGCCTCACCGTTGCCGATCTACAAAACTCCATTGACTATCCATTAGGTCGCGCTGAAAAAGCGGCGTGGGGAAGTAATCCACCATCGCGATTGGCGCAGGGATGTAGTGGTAAACATGCGGGAATGCTCGCTACCTGCGTTGTGAATGGTTGGGATACATCCACCTATCTAGATCCAACACATCCATTGCAAGTGGCGATCCGCCAAGAAATTCAATCGTTGATTGGTGGATCTGTTTTATCGACCACAATTGATGGATGCGGTGCTCCACTCTTCTTAATTACAACAAGGGGTTTTGCTATAGGTGCCCACACCATGCGGGTATCTGGCGATCCTGTTTATCAAGAAGTTGTATCTGCTTGTATGGCTCATCCCGAAATGGTTGCGGGACTAGGACGCCTGACCACAACGCTCATGCAACAGATCCCCGGTCTCTTTATGAAAGATGGAGCTGAAGCCGTTGAATTAATGTCGCTGGAAGATGGTCGGTCATGTGTATTCAAGGTGAGCGATGGAAGTGATCGCGCCTTCCCAGCCATTGTAAAAGCGGTACTTTCCGCATGGAATATCGAGGCAGAGATTGATCCCGTCCCAGTAAAAGGTGGAGGACAGGTCACCGGCGAAATTCGAGTATCGCCTTCGCTGCACCAGTTATAGACTTTTCTAATGAGAGGTCATATCGCAACACTGATGGTGCACACCTCTCCATTAGATCAAGCGGGCATGGGCGACGCCGGCGGAATGAATATTTATGTCGTAGAAAGCGCCATCAAGATGGCGGCTTCAGGAGTTGATGTTGATATCTACACCCGTTCAACTGACCCCTACCTGCCAAAAATAGTAGAAATTGCCCCCGGTGTAACCGTTCGCCATGTGGAGGCGGGACCATTTAAAGGACTCTCTAAAGAGGAACTGCCCTCTCAGATCGGCGCTCTTACACATGGAGTGATGGAAATCTTTAATTCGTTACCCAAGAACTATTACAAGATCTTGCACTCCCACTATTGGATAAGTGGTCAGCTTGGTTGGATGTTGTCAGAGCGAACTTCAATTCCACTCGTTCACACCATGCACACGATGGCACGTGTTAAGAATTTAAATATGGCAGAAGGTGAATCACCTGAACCAGCAATCCGAGCGATTGGCGAAGAGCAGATAGTTGCCAATGCCGCAGCGCTTATCGCGAATACGGATGCAGAAGCGGCGAGTTTGGTCTCGTTATATGGCGCCTGTCCCGACAATGTATTTGTCGTGACGCCGGGAGTGGATTTGGCGAGGTTTACCGTTGGAGCTGGAAAACTCGCGGCGCGAGAGAAACTCAATATTGCACCCGATGCTCAGATGGTCACCTTTGTGGGACGCGTACAACCACATAAAGGTCCTGAGGTATTGGTCCGCGCAGTCGCAGAAATGCTGGCGCATACACCGCATCTGCGTGCGAAGTTAGCACTTGTAATCATGGGCGGAGCATCAGGTGCGGGCGAGGCAGAACCT
>CAIMNT010000140.1 GCA_903842855.1 uncultured Actinomycetes bacterium | reverse complement strand
GTGAGGTGTCCTGTTCCACGACTTATGTCTCTCATGTGTCGAGACATATGTCTCTCTAGCGGGTTTAATAAGGGATGTCACAGAGTCCTCGTCCTAACTCCCTGCCCCAAGTCATTGTCTTGAGCGTTCTACATGATGGTCTCACCCCCTCGCAGGCTGCGCTGCGCTTTGGGATGAGCCGTCGACATGTTCATCGCCTTCTGCTTGCCTACAGGGCCGGCGGGCTTGAGGCGCTAGAGCCCAAAAGTCGCAGGCCTAGGAGCAATCCCAGAGCTCTCACGCCAGAACTTCGAAATGGGATCATCCGGCTTCGCACTGAGCTACTTGCGCAAGGTTTAGATGCCGGGGCTGCCTCTATTGCTTGGCACTTAGGTGAGGCGAAGTTACATGTTCCAGCGCTCTCCACCATCTGGCGCATATTGCGATGTGCAGGGCTAGTAACACCCACCCCATCCAAGCGTCCCAAGGCTTACATCACTCGCTTTGAAGCGGTGCAGCCGAATGAGACCTGGCAATCTGATTTCACTCATTGGCGTCTTAGAGATGGCAGTGATGTCGAAATTATCAACTGGCTGGACGATCACTCAAGGCTTCTGTTGCACTGTTCTGTCTTTAAAGCCATCACTGGCAAGATCGTGACTGATACCTTCAATGAATGCCGAAATGAGTATGGAACACCGTTTTCAACTCTGACTGATAACGGCATCGTCTACACAGGACGGTTTGTTAAAGGAAAGAATGGTTTTGAATATCTGCTCTCAGAGTTAGATATCGTCCAGAAGAATGGCTCTCCCGGTCATCCAGAGACTCAAGGCAAGATCGAGCGCTTTCATCAGACCCTCAAGAAGTGGCTATCAGAGCAGGAAGCGGCGAAGGATCTCAAAGAGTTGCAACGCCAACTTGATGAGTTCCGCATTATCTATAACACCAAGAGGCCCCACAAGGCTCTCGAAATGCGAACTCCGCAGAGTTCATATGAGGCAACGATCAAAGCAACACCTAAAGTTGCAAAGGACAAGGAGCACTATCGAGTACGCCACGACAGCGTTGACCAGTTTGGAAAACTTTCACTTCGCAGAGCGGGCAAGATGCATCACCTTGGCGTTGGAATTGAGCATCATTTCAAGAAAGTATTTGTTGTAGTCGATCACTACAGAGTTTCAGTAATCGAAAAGACAACTGGTGAGGTTCTTTCAAAACACACGATTGAGCCAGCGCGCGTTTATTGGACCAACTTTTTGGTGGATGAAGAAACCAAAAGAACTAGGAAACCAAAATAGAAAGGGAGACATATGTCCCGCGACATGAGAGACATATGTCCCGACACATCACATGGTGGGCAGTGAGGGTTTCGAACCCCCGACATCTTCGGTGTAAACGAAGCGCTCTACCGCTGAGCTAACCGCCCGGTATTGAGTGCCCCACTGTACCTGAGGAAGTGGGGCACGCCAAAAAAGTGCTCAGAGAGCTTTAAAACTGCTAGAAATTAAAGGGTTGCCAGCACAGCTTTGTAATCGCCAACATTGCGAGCATCGCCCATGCCATTGACTACCTGCCAACGCAGAATTCCCTCTTTATCGATGATGAAGGTGCCGCGGAAAGCGCAGCCACGCTCTTCATTGAATACTCCGTAGGCCTTCGCCGCAGCGCCGTGTGGCCAGAAATCGGAGAGTACTGGGAAGTTGTAACCCTCTTGAGTAGCAAATACTTTTTGGGTAAACATGGAATCGCATGAAACCGCTAATAGCTCTGCGTTCTCATTCTGGAATGACGAAAGATCATCGCGAAGCGCGCACAATTCGCCGGTGCACGTACCAGTGAATGCAAACGGAATAAAGACGACTACGACATTCTTCTTACCCTTAAATGAGGACAAGGTAACTGCTTCACCAAATTGATTGGTAAGGGTGAAATCTGGAGCGGCTTGACCGATTGTTAAAGACATGAGTTCTACTTTCCTTAGCGTTTGGCACTCTTTCGAGCGACTAATTTTGTCGCGGTCCAATTTGGAGCAACTAAAAATGAGACAGTCTGTGTCAGGCCAGCTGTTGGAGCGGCATCTTGGATATCGCTCGGTTCAACATGTCCTGCAATGCCAACTTTAGGGGTTAAGAGCCATATCGGCCCGTTTTCGCTGAGGTAGGTAAGCCCATCTACGAGATCATCCACGAGATCTCCATCACCGTCACGCCACCAAAGGATCACTGCATCGACAACTTCATCGAGGTGGCCTGTAAGTAGGCTCGATCCGATCTTGGCTTCTATCGCAAGGCGCAACTGGTCATCGCAGTCGCTGTCATAGCCGACCTCAAGTATCAATTCCCCGGGCAGTAGCCCAAGTCGATCGATGCTTACAGATAACCCCTGTGGGGAGTTCACCTGAACCTCCACCTCTCTTCGCGGGCTGGCCCTGCCCATGGGCTCACCCAGTGGGGCGAGTAGGAGTAGTCCACTCAACTTCTCGCGTGAGCGCAAGCCTTTTGATGTGAATAAACTGCTCCCATGAGCGAAGCGAGCGGATTCAACCAATTCATCGACACCCCGAATAATCTGATTGACCAATTGGTTGATTTGGATCCGCAAGAGACCGCCGAATGGAAGGCCTCCCTCGACTCCCTTCTCCAAGCTGCAGGTCCAACCCGCGCCCGCTACATCATGCTCTCGCTTCTACAACATGCTCAGGAGAACAAACTGGGAGTTGGAGCACTTCGCACCACCGACTACATCAACACAATTCCATCTACCCGCGAAGCAGATTTCCCCGGAGATGAAGCGATCGAGCGTCGTATTCGCGCCATCGTTCGATGGAATGCAGCGATCATGGTGCACCGCGCTCAACGGCCAGGAATCGGTGTTGGCGGACACATCTCAACATTTGCCTCTTCTGCATCTTTATATGAAGTTGGCTTCAACCATTTCTTCCGCGGGCAAGATCACGCCGGCGGTGGAGATCAAATTTTCTTCCAAGGCCACGCTAGCCCAGGTATGTATGCCCGAGCTTTTGTTGAAGGTCGCTTATCGGAACACCAGATGGATGGTTTCCGCCAAGAGTTATCACATTCAGGTGGCGGACTTTCTTCATATCCTCACCCACGTTTGATGCCGGAGTTCTGGCAGTTCCCAACTGTTTCGATGGGGCTTGGACCAATCAATGCTATTTATCAAGCTCGCTACAACCGCTACCTCCATGGTCGTGGCATCAAGGACACATCAGATCAAAATGTCTGGGCCTTCCTTGGAGATGGTGAGTGCGACGAGCCAGAGACGCTCGGAGCAATTAGCCTCGCCGCTCGCGAAGGTCTCGACAACCTTAACTTTGTCATCAACTGCAACCTGCAACGCTTGGATGGACCGGTTCGCGGTAATGGCAAGATCATTCAAGAACTCGAATCGATCTTCCGTGGCGCAGGTTGGAATGTCATCAAGCATATGGTCCGGCCTCCATCTGGCAAGCGATACAAATCTGCGGAGCTGAACGTCTGGGTCACGGAGTTCGCATTATCGAAGATATCGACTTCAGTGGAGCAGAACCAAAACTCGGTCTATTAGCAGCATATGTTCGCGATAGGCGCATCCCTCTAGAACTCTGCCCAACCTCCAATTTACAAACAGGGGCGGCGAAAGATTATGCCTCACATCCGATCGGGATCCTCGAAAAATTGCGCTTTCGCATCACCATCAACACCGATAATCGTTTGATGAGCGGCACTTCAATGTCCAATGAGATGTCGCACGTAGTCGATGCCTTCGATTGGACCTTCTTGGATCTGCAGCGAGTTACCGTCAATGCCCTCAAGAGCGCCTTCATTCCATTTGATGAGCGTCTTGCCATCATTGAGGAATTGGTGAAACCGGCATATCTAAAAATCAGCGAGGAATAAGTTAGATCCCGATTGGATGCCAGACCGTCTTGGTCTCGGTAAAACTCAGGATTCTGGTCGCAGACTTAATAGAGGTGTGAACCCTAATTCGCTTAAGGTTTTGAGCGCCAGCTATCTGAGCCTCCTTGAGTTGTTTAACGGTTAATCCACTTGCATCGATCGCATCAATATCCATATGCGAGGCGGCCCAAGGTGCCAGTTCTGCGCTG
>CAIMNT010000139.1 GCA_903842855.1 uncultured Actinomycetes bacterium | reverse complement strand
TCCACCAATGAAAGTTATTCATTCAGGAGATATCGTGAATCTTGTATCAAAGCGCGCCAAGGCGGCGCTCGGAAATCAGCAAGTACTTCTGCTGATCGTGCTTGCCGTGATGATCCTGGGATTCTCTCTCAAGAGCCCCGATTTCTTCGCCCGCCCAGTCTTTGCAAATATCTTGGCCGACTGGTACCCGCTTATATTGATCGCGATTGGTGAAACTTTTGTCATCATCTCCGGGGGTATTGACCTCTCCGTTGGCGCCACTGTTGGAGTATCTGGTGTCGTATCGGCGATAGCGATGGAACACTTGACTAACAGCCATTATGGCGCGAACGTAACTCTTTTGATTGGTTTTCTCGTTGCAGTTGGGGTTGGGCTCGTAGTTGGCATTCTCAATACAATGATGATTACAAAGGCCGGCGTAGTGCCTTTTATTGCAACCCTTGTCACTCTGGGGGCGGGGGAGGGCCTTTCTGTTGTCTTCACTGGCGGATCTCCAATCGGCGGGGGTCCCTCCAATGCAATTAATCTCTCCGTTGCAAATATCTTTAACCTCTTCTCGCGTCCTGGGATTCTGATCATTCTCCTCGTCGTGATCCTTGGTCTCTATCTACACAAGACTCGTTTTGGACGTTATACATTTGCCATCGGATCAAACCCCTTCGCTGCGCGAGCCGCAGGAATCAATGTAAATCGACATCTTGCCAAGGTTTATATTCTCTCCGCCGTTCTCTCCTCTTTTGCGGGTTACTACTTCTATTTGAGATTGAGCGTCGGAGCGCCGACAACAGGAAATGGAGCCGAACTCCAAGCTATTGCCGCTGTGGTTATCGGCGGCGTTGCGCTCTCAGGAGGTCAAGGAAACTTCCTAGGCACCGTTCTTGGAGCTGCGATCATTTCAGTCGTGGCGAGTGGACTACTTTTCATCAATGTTCCAGCGAACTGGAAGCAAGTCGTGGTTGCGGCGCTCATCTTTGTTGCCGTATTCCTCCAGGAACTCCGCACTCGAGTGAGAAAGTAGGAATGAATATGACAACTCCTCTTTATGAAGTTCGAAATGCATCAAAACATTATGGTTCTGTGATCGCCCTTGATGATGTTTCGCTCTCGATCGCCCCTGGGGAAGTTATTGGCCTTGTTGGCGATAACGGTGCAGGTAAATCGACCCTGGTAAAAATTCTTTCCGGTGCTCATGAACCAACACATGGTCAGATCTTTCTAGAAGGAGTGGAGCGGCGCTGGTCCTCTCCGCATGAGGCGTTAGAGGCAGGAGTTGAAACCCTCTACCAGGATTCCGGACTCGCTCCTCACCTCTCCGTGAGCGCCAACGTCTTTCTCGGTCGAGAAGAGTATGTAAAGGGATTGCTAGGGAAGTTAGGTTTTCTCGCCCAGAAGAAGATGGATCTGGATGCGCATGCGAATTTGGAGCGGGTGGGAATCGCTGTTCCGCAATCCAATCGATCGATCTCTCAACTCTCGGGAGGGCAGCGCCAAGCTGTCGCGATTGGTCGCGCCGTCTCTTGGGCGAGCAAGGTGATTATTCTTGATGAGCCCACAAACCATTTAGGTGCTCGCCAAGCTGGTGAGGTGCTCGCCATCATTCGCAGAGCAAAGGCACAAGGTCTAGGCGTAATATTTATTTCTCACACTTTGCCACACGTTTTAGAAGTTACCGACCGTATTGTCGTGCTGCGTCTTGGTAAGGTTGTAGCCGATGCGCCTACAACTGAATTCGATGCGGAGAAACTTCTCGGAACAATTACTGGTCTTATCGACAGCAAGTAGTACCGATGAGTGATTTGGGACAAGGCCGCGCGCGGGCAACCATGAAAGAGGTCGCCGATCTCGCAGGAGCTAGCCTCAAGACCGTATCGCGGGTGGTAAATGGTGAAGGCAACGTAAACCCAGAGCTTGCAAATAAGGTGATGGATGCGGTCACCACCTTGGGTTATCGACCTAACCTACAAGCAGGTTTTTTGCGGAGAAGTGGTGGCAAAACCCAGACTATTGGTTTGCTCCTTGAGAATATCTCGAACCCATTTTCAGCGGCGCTGCATCGCGCGATTGAAGATGTCTCTACTCCGCGTGGGGTAATCGTCTTTGCCGGGAGTCTGGATGAAGATGTCGAGCGAGAGCGGGCCTTGACCGATGCCTTCATCTCGCGTCGAGTCGATGGTTTGATCATCGTTCCTGCAGGCAATGACCAGAGTTACCTTGCCTCCGAGCAGGCTGCCGGTACGCCGATTGTTTTCCTCGACCGCCCTCCCTATCTAATGGAGGCCGATACCGTCGTTGCCACTAATGAAGAGGGTGGCTTTGATGCAACTCTTCATCTCATACGTCACGGCCATCGTCGAATCGCATACGTGGGTGATTACGAGAGTATCTACACGGGTGCCCAGCGCTTGGCCGGTTATCGTCGCGCGCTGCGTCAAGAGGGAATTGCGGTCGATGAATCGATCATCTTGCAAGGATTCCACTCACCTCACCAGGCGCACGCATCACTTATCCATATGATGCGAGGTGAAAATCGCCCCACTGCAATATTTGCTAGTCAAAACTTGGTCACTCTTGGAACGATCAGGGCGCTACGCGAATTGAATTTGCAGCACCAAATTGCCCTCGTGGGTTTTGATGATATTCCTGAGGCCGACCTCTTGGATCCAGCGCTCACCTTGGTAACGCAGGATGTTGCGACCATGGGGGAGCGTGCAGCGCAGCTTCTCTTTGAGCGGCTCGATGGGAGGCTAGAACCCTTCAAGCATCTGGTTATTCCGACAACCCTGACGCCGCGGGGTTCTGGTGAAATTGCTCCGATTGAGGATTAGACGATCTTGAAGCCTTCGGTAATCGGGCCGAGTTCAATTCCAGCGGCAGCATGATCTTCGTTCTCACCGCGTTCGTGCTGAGCCTTGTGAGCATGATCGTGCCATCGAGTTTCGACTTTACCGAAGCGCCAAATAGCGAGCGCGAGCCCCCAGACGGCGACAAACATCATGACGATAATAAATCCTGCTTTGTTGATATTAAATGCGAGTGCGTAATTCCAGAATCCACCTGTGAAGTTGAGCTGTTGTGCGATGACTTGAGCGACTTCTAACCCGCCAATGAAGATAGCGACGATAACTGAAAGTCCGGTAATGACGATGTTGTAATAAACCTTACGAACTGGTTTGGAGAATGCCCAGCCATATGCGAAATTCATAAAGGAACCATCTATGGTATCTAGAAGGCTCATTCCGCCTGCAAACAACATTGGCAAAGCCAGAATTGCCCACCAAGGAAGACCAGCGACTACTGAAGAGCCAGCAAGAACAAGTAGTGCAACCTCTGTCGCAGTATCAAAGCCGAGTCCAAAGAGGATGCCGAGCGGATACATCTTCCAACTTTTGTCGATACGACGGGCGATAGGTCCGAAGAAGCGCATCATGAAGCCGCGAGAGTCTAGTTGCTTCTCGAGTTCTGCTTCGTTGTAGGTTCCTTTGCGCATCGCGACGAAAACTTTTACTACGGATACAAGAACAAGGAGGTTGAGAAGAGCTATCAATACAAGGAATGTTCCGCTGACAGAAGTACCGATTAATCCGGTGTAATGGTGAAGAGATGAATTGTCATCTTTAACTTGCACGCCGAGAGATTTGATTCCAAAGTTAAGCAGGATTGCGAGGGCTGTAACAACGGAGGAGTGGCCGAGGGAGAAGAAGAATCCCACGCCCATAGGGCGCTGACCTTCCGCCATCAACTTTCTCGTGGTGTTATCAATGGCCGAGATGTGATCAGCATCAAAGGCGTGGCGCATTCCCAGTGTCAGAGCAAGAAAGCCGGTTCCCCAGCCGAACATGGTTCCATCAGAAAGTTTGTAATGACCGGATGTGGCAAAGGCCATGAGAATCAGCCCGCCAAAGAGTAAAAAGAAGATGACGCCAAACATCGCTGCGAGGCGGCGCTGTTCATCGCGAGATAGGGCCTTAAAAGGGTTCAATGACCTTTTCTTCTGGAGATCCGCCGGAGCGTTCATGGATTCCTCCTGATCCTTGCTACTTGCGAACGATTCGCAAGTAGCAATCTATTGCAATAAGCCAGAGGCGGCAACCCGGAATTAGAGGGCTGCTACGCCTTCGTGTTCAACAAGAGAGTCCTTGCCGACGTTGATGAGTACGGCAGAGACGATTGCAGCGGCGATCAAGAAGCCAGCACCGAACTTAAATGTGGTGCTAAAGCCATGGACAGCTCCGAAGACAGGTGCCTTGGCGCCTAGTGAAGCGTGACCCTTGATGTAAGCGGCAGTTGAGGAGATCGCAACGGTGTTGAGAAGAGCTGCACCGAGTGAGCCACCAACCTGCTGGCTGGTGTTGAGCATTGCTCCTGCAACACCCGCGTCATGTGAACCCGCGTCATGAAGACCGGTACTCGCACTTGGAATGAATACGAAGGCCAGGCCGAGAGACATGATGATCATGGCAGGCAAGATTCCTGTTGCATATTCAGTGGTTGGAGTGATTCCAGAAAGCAACCAGAGTCCTCCAGCTCCAACAACTAAACCGCCAACCATCAGTGGACGTGGTCCAACCTTTGGAAGAAGCTGTGAAGCGATTCCAGCACCGATGATGATTCCACCGCTAAATGGAAGGAATGCGAAACCAGAGCGAAGTGGTGAGTAGTGCAAGAAGTTTTGCATGTAGATAGATAGGAATAGGAACATCGCGAAGAGTCCAGTTCCGGTCAAAAGTGATGCAAGGTATGAACCACCGCGGTTGCGCTCGTTAAGCACGCGAAGTGGAAGCAATGGATTTCCAACTTGAGTCTCAACGCCGATGAAAGCTGCGAGAAGAACTGCAGCTAGAACGAAGAATGGATAGGTGTGGATATTTGCCCAACCATGGCTAGCTGCTTGGCTAAAGCCATAAACCAAGCTGATAAGGCCGAGAGTTACGGTGAATGCTCCAGGAATGTCATAGGTGTGCTCACCAGTTGACTTTGATTCGTGCAGATTAGGAAGCGCAAGAGCCACAGCGATAATGGCGATTGGAACGTTTACAAATAAGCACCAACGCCAGTTTGCAAACTCGGTAAGTGCACCACCGGCGATCAGACCGATTGCTGCGCCGCCACCTGAGATCGCGCCGTAAACGCCGAATGCGCGTGCGCGCTCTTTCGGAACTGTGAAAGTTACATTGATAAGTGCGAGAGCTGATGGCGCGAGAAGCGCTGCGAATGCGCCTTGCAAACCGCGAGCCGCGAAGAGCAACCCTTGGTTAGTTGCAAATCCACCGAGTGCTGAAGCACCCGCGAAACCAATAAGACCGATGATGAAAACTTTCTTACGTCCTACATAGTCAGCGATACGTCCACCAAGAAGAAGGAGTGAACCGAATGCGAGTGAGTAAGCAGTGACAACCCATTGACGACTTGCATTAGAAATATGAAGTGCAACTTGTGCCTTGGGTAGTGCAAGGTTGATGATCGATGCGTCGAGAACGATCATGAGCGATGCGATAGCAATAACGACGAGGGCGTACCAACGATTTGGACCTAAACCTTCATCGCCAGGTTGCCAGTGATGCTTCTTTGATCCCTTTACATTTTCCGATGATGACATGTAAAACCTTCCACATAAGTGCGTTTTTTCCGCGTAAGGTTGAACTTTATTGTAAAAAAGTCCAAGGCGCGCCACGAAAACCCTGCCAGAGGTGAATTTCAGGTGGCTATCTGCTACCTTGTCGTCAGCACTTTTTGAGGCGTAAGTCACTTAGGCGATGTATTTGCATCTAACTAATACTTGCGTTTATCAAGGGGAGCGAAAACCATAAGGGAGACTGTCATCGTGTCTTGGCACCAGCCAAGAGTCCTCGATGCACACAACGTTCGTAAATGACTTCAACACTAGAGCCACAAACCTTTAGAAAGTTAAGTAAGAATCCACGCCCCATCGATGTAAGCCG
>CAIMNT010000138.1 GCA_903842855.1 uncultured Actinomycetes bacterium | reverse complement strand
GGGTGGAAAAAACCACCCAGCCTTTTGCTTTTCCTCTTACGATTTATCCATGACCACGCGTATTGGCGAAACCGGCGATCTTCTTAAGTGTTCCTTCTGCGGCAAAACTCAGAAGCAGGTTAAGAAGTTAATTGCAGGTCCAGGTGTTTACATCTGCGACGAGTGCATCGACCTCTGTAATGAGATCATCATTGAGGAACTTAACGAGACCACTCAACTCGGACTCACCGAAGTTCCAAAGCCACAAGAGATTTATTCATTTCTAGATCAGTATGTAGTTGGACAGGACCGTGCAAAGAAATCTTTATCGGTAGCGGTCTATAACCATTACAAGCGAGTCCAATCTGGAATTGGAAGTCGTGAGGATTCAGTAGAGCTCGCAAAGTCAAATATCTTGATTCTTGGACCTACGGGTTGTGGCAAAACACTTTTGGCACAAACTCTTGCTCGCATGCTCAATGTTCCCTTCGCTATCGCTGATGCAACCGCACTGACTGAAGCCGGGTACGTCGGTGAAGATGTTGAGAACATCTTGCTCAAACTTATTCAAGCGGCCGATTTCGATGTGAAGAAGGCAGAGACCGGAATCATCTATATCGATGAGATCGATAAGGTCGCTCGCAAATCTGAAAATCCTTCAATCACTCGCGACGTATCGGGTGAGGGAGTGCAGCAAGCGCTGCTCAAGATTCTGGAGGGAACAACTGCATCTGTTCCACCACAAGGTGGACGTAAGCATCCACATCAGGAATTTTTGCAGATTGATACAACCAATATTCTTTTTATCGTCGGCGGAGCATTTGCCGGTTTAGAGAAGATCATTGAAGGTCGCAAGGGCAAGGCGGGCGTTGGATTCAATGCAAATTTGCAGACTCAATCTGAAATCGACAAGATCGATATCTTCGGTGAGGTCATGCCCGAAGATCTCCTTAAGTTTGGAATGATCCCGGAGTTCATTGGCCGACTACCTATTTTGACTAGCGTTGAAAATCTTGATCGCCCAGCGCTCATGCAGATTTTGACCGAGCCAAAGAATGCGCTGATCAAGCAGTACCAACGCCTCTTTGACATCGATGGAGTAGAGCTTGAGTTCACGCCCGAAGCGCTTGGGGTTGTGGCAGACCTAGCTATCAAACGCGGTACTGGAGCGCGTGGCCTGCGTGCCATCATGGAAGAGACCTTACTCACGGTTATGTACGAAGTTCCTTCTCGTAAAGAAGTCGAACGCGTAGTAATTACCCCAGAGGTCGTGCTCAAAGAATCCACGCCGACCTATGTAAATCGGGGCAACGGTCCCAAGCGGTCGATAAAGGCGGAAAAGCGCACTGAAGAGAAGAGCGCGTAACTTAATCTAGACTCTGCCCTTATGAACGAGCGTCCAGAACTTGCTGCGAGTTTCTCTCCGGCTGACATTGAGCCTGGGCTCTATAAGAAATGGCTAGATGCCGAGTACTTCAAGGCTGACGCGAGCTCTGAGAAGCCACCTTTTACGATCGTTATCCCGCCTCCCAACGTCACCGGATCTCTTCACATTGGCCATGCTCTTGATCTGACTCTGCAAGACATCTTGGTTCGAATGAAGCGGATGAAGGGTTTTGAAACCCTGTGGCTACCAGGAATGGACCATGCTGGAATTGCGACTCAGAATTTGGTCGAAAAGCAGTTGGCGGCGCAAGGTCAATCTCGCCATGACTTGGGGCGCGAGAAGTTTGTAGAAAAAGTTTGGGAGTGGAAACACGAATCTGGTGGGCTGATTCTGGAACAGATTCAACGTTTGGGTGCCAGCGTGGATTGGTCACGCGAAAGATTCACGATGGATCCAGGGCTCTCGCTCGCTGTTCGAACAATTTTCAAGCGGCTGTATGACGATGGACTTATTTATCGCGCTGAAAGAATTATCAACTGGTGTCCTCGCTGCCTGACAGCACTTTCCGATATTGAAGTTGAACACTCAGATGTTGCTGGTGAGTTTGTCTCAGTTCGTTACGGTGACGATGATTTGCAGATCACGGTCGCAACCACCCGTCCCGAGACAATGCTCGGTGATGGTGCAGTGGCAGTTCACCCCGATGATCCACGCTATGCCCACATGATCGGCAAGAAAGTTTTGCTGCCGTTGGCTAATCGCTGGATTCCAATTATTGCTGATGAACTTGTTGATCCAGATTTTGGAACTGGTGCAGTAAAAGTTACCGGCGCGCATGACCCCAACGATTTCGAGATGGCCACTCGCCACGGAATTGAAATGCCAATCATCATGAATATTCATGCGGTTATGGAGGGATCTGGAACCGAATTTGATGGGATGGATCGATTCGTTGCTCGGGTTGCCGTTGTTGAAGAGCTCCGCCGACAAGGTCGGGTTGTCAAAGAGGTACGTCCGTATGTCCACTCGGTTGGACATTGCAGTCGTTGCGACACAATCGTGGAGCCTCTTCTTTCAAAACAGTGGTTTGTTAAAGTAGGACCACTAGCTAAGGCAGCGGGAGACGCTGTTCGAGATGGCCGCGTTGCGATCGAGCCCGAAGAACTCTCACCTCGTTATTTTGACTGGGTGGATGGCATGCACGATTGGTGTATCTCACGCCAACTCTGGTGGGGTCACCGAATTCCGGTTTATTACGGACCGGATGGAGAGGTAGTTGTTTGTGGTCCTGGCGAAGAGCCTCCAGCCGGTTACGAGCAAGATCCGGATGTTCTAGATACCTGGTTCTCATCCGGACTTTGGCCTTTTTCGACCATGGGGTGGCCTGAAGAGACCGCCGACTTAAAGAAGTTTTATCCAACATCAGTGCTTGTTACAGGCTATGACATCTTGTTCTTTTGGGTTGCCCGCATGATGATGATGGGTCTTTATGCCATGGATGGAGTACAGCCCTTCAACACCATTGCATTGCACGGATTAGTCCGAGACAAATTCGGCAAGAAAATGTCGAAGAGTCGTGGCAATGGCGTGGATCCAATTGAGTTCATGGATAAGTATGGCTCAGATGCGCTGCGCTTCACCTTGGCACGTATGGCAAATCCGGGCGCAGATCAGGCGATCGCAGAAGAGTGGATTGCGGGCTCCCGTAACTTTGCAACCAAACTGTGGAATGCAACTCGATTTGCAACGATCAATGGCGCACACACTGAAGGTGAACTTCCTGCATTCAACTCGCTCAACGTAATTGATCAGTGGATTCTAGTTCGCCTCAACGAAACAATCACCGAAGTTGATTCGCTGCTAGAAAAATTTGAGTTCGCAAAAGCCATGGAGATTCTCTACCACTTTGCTTGGGATGATCTGTGCGATTGGTATCTCGAACTCACTAAGTCAACATTTGCTGGAAGCGATTCAGGAGATACCGCCCGCGTACTTGGTCATGTTCTGGATAACTTGTTACGACTCCTTCATCCCGCGATGCCTTTTATCACCGAAGAAATTTGGTGCAATTTAACGGGCAACCCTTCGCTGGTTATTGCTGAATGGCCAAAGAGTCATGCTTCGCATAACAGCGATCTGGCAATGAAATCTGTGACCAAGATCCAAGAGATCATTACCGAGATTAGACGTTTTAGAAACGACCAAGGGATCAAGACGTCGGCGAAGATCGTTGCTAAATTTACCGGTCTAGGTGACTTGGCTAATTACGAAGATGCAATTCGATTTATCGTTCGTGCTGATCGTGGCGATGGTCCCTACAGCGCGAAGATTGAACTTGGGTCGGTACTTGTTGAATTTGATCTCACTGGTGCGATTGATATTAAGGCTGAGCGTGCTCGTCTCACTAAAGATCTAGCTACAGCTCAAAAGGATCTTGCCACCGCAAAGGTGAAGTTGGAGAACGAGGGCTTCATGGCAAAGGCTCCACTTGAAGTAGTCACCGAGATTCGTGAACGTTTGGAAGTAACAACGAGCGAAATCGCTCGCATCACTACAGCGCTTGCCGCGCTTCCCGTCGAATAAAAGCCATGACCTCGCCAGAAGATCTTCAAGTTGTAGAACTCATTTACCAACAACTTTTAAAGCGCTGGCCTGAGTCGCAGATAGAGCGATCCTTGGATCGCATTGCAGCTCTCTGCGATGCACTAGGTAGCCCTCAGCTTTCCTACCCAACGATTCATATTGGAGGAACAAACGGGAAGACCACCACCTCGCGCATGGTTGATTCGCTCATGCGTGAACTCGGTTATCGCACTGGCCGCTTTACCAGTCCTCATTTAGAGAGTTTTTTGGAGCGTATCTCCATAAATGGGCTGCCCATCCCGCCTGAAGGCATGATCGCCACGTACAACGACATCGCGCTCTATTTAGACCTTATCGATAGTCATCAGCCACACCCCGTCTCGTTCTTTGAGGCTATGACCGCACTCGCATTCGTCGCCTTTGCAGAATTTCCAGTTGATATCGGGGTTATCGAAGTTGGAATGGGTGGAGAGTGGGATGCCACCAATGTGGTGCAGAGTCAGGTTTCTGTCATCACTCCTATTGGGCTCGATCACCAAGAGTATTTAGGAAATACTCTCGAAGAGATCGCACTCACTAAGTCCGGAATCATTAAACCTGAGTCGCACGTTGTGTTAGCCGCGCAAGCACCAGAGGTCGCTACCGTTCTTATGGCACGGGTATTAGAGAGAGCAGCGATTGCGTATCGCGAGGGTATTGAATTCTCGGTAGCCAAACGCGATCTCGCCGTGGGAGGTCAACTGATCTCGGTCAATGGAGTTTTTGGATTGTATGAAGATATCTTTATCCCTCTTTATGGTGCACATCAATCAACTAACGCCGCAGTAGCAATTGCCGCAGTCGAGGCATTTGCTGGAGTAAAACTTGATGACGAAGTAGTACGCAGAGCCTTCGCCAACGTCGACTCGCCAGGTCGTTTAGAAGTCCTCTACCGCGATCCAACTGTGATCGTTGATGCGGCTCATAATCCACACGGAGCCCATGCGCTGGCCACAACTCTCTCTAAGGAATTCGATTTTGAGTCGATCTTTGGCGTAGTTGCAATACTGGGGGATAAGGATGTACTTGGAGTTCTTCAGGAATTAGAACCGGTGATTGATCGATTAGTAGTTACACAGAATTCCTCTGCGCGCGCATTGCCAGTTGATCAGTTATATAAATTGGCGGTAGGAATATTTGGAGAAGATAGAGTTTATAAAGAGGACGATCTTCGTAGCGCTATTACATATGCCATGGAGCAGTGCACCTTGATCAATCAAGTAAGTGAGGGAATTTCTGCCGTTGTGATTACTGGTTCAGTTGTCACCGCCGGAGAATCCCGCTCCATTGTTCGCAAGATTGCAGGGAGCGAAGAATGAGAGTCTTAGGTTCAGCTGTTTTGGCGATGGAATTTTTGGTTATGGGTTTTGCACTTTTGTTGGCGATGGAAAATCACGGAGCTCTTGCTCTCTGGCTCGGCGCCGCGCTCGCGCTCTTGCTCCTGCTTAATGCGGGCCTCATGAAGAAGATGACTGGCTGGTTTTTGGGCTCACTCCTGCAAATTGGTCTCATCGCATATGGATCCGTTGTTCCGGCGATGTACTTCCTGGGTGGCCTCTTTGCTGTGCTTTGGGTGAGTGCCTTCTTTATTGGACGAAAGGGTGAGGCGATTCGCGCAGCCCTCTTGGCCAACCCACCTCAGCAGTAAAAACCTGCCAAAAGGCCCGGATTCTTTGCCGAGCGGAGTACCTAATACACTTGCCCCCATGGAGAGAACCCTGATCTTGGTCAAGCCAGATGGCGTAAAGCGCAATTTGGTGGGCGAAGTTCTATCTCGCGTTGAGCGCAAGGGGTACACAATCGCGGCGCTCAAGTTGATGCAGGCGGATCGTGGGCTGCTTGTGCAACATTACGCGGAGCATGAAGGCAAACCTTTCTTCGAACCTCTCGTTGAATTTATGATGTCAGGTCCGATCGTTGCGGTTGTTGCAGAAGGAAATCGAGTAATCGAAGGATTTCGCAAATTAGCCGGAGCTACCGACCCAACAGTTGCTGAACCAGGAACTATCCGCGGCGATTTAGCTCGCGATCAAGGCACAAAGGTTGTGCAGAACATCGTTCACGGTTCAGATTCCGTTGAATCTGCTACCCGTGAAATTTCAATCTTCTTCCCTGAACTCTAAGAAAGGTCTCTTGTGAGCAAACAAAAGCCGAGCCGTATGTCATTTATTGGTCGCGATATGGCTGTCGATCT
>CAIMNT010000137.1 GCA_903842855.1 uncultured Actinomycetes bacterium | reverse complement strand
TCAGGCACGGTGAATAACTACTTCTACCCGCTGAAATTCCTTGAGGTCTGAGTAACCAGATGTCGCCATACCGCGACGTAGCGCACCAAAGAGGTTCATAGAACCGTCTGAGGTATGCGATGGGCCGGTAAGAATCTCTTGCAGAGTTCCCACGGTTCCGACATGAACTCTATCTCCGCGAGGAAGTTCTGAGTGATGCGCTTCTGCGCCCCAGTGCCAACCTTTTCCTGGTGCCTCAACAGCGCGGGCTAACGGACTGCCCATCATGACCGCATCTGCACCGCAGGCGATCGCCTTTGCAATATCTCCACTACGACCTACAGATCCATCGGCGATGACATGTACATAACGTCCACCAGATTCATCCATGTAGTCACGGCGAGCAGATGCAACCTCAGCCACTGCCGAAGCCATTGGAACTGCAATTCCTAGAACGGTGCGGGTTGTATGTGCCGCTCCGCCGCCGAACCCAACGAGAACTCCGGCTGCACCCGCACGCATAAGGTGTAGCGCTCCGGTAGCCGTTGCACATCCGCCAACAATTACTGGAACATCAAGTTCATAAATAAACTTCTTGAGGTTGAGCGGCTCGGTCTTAGAAGAAACGTGTTCAGCGCTCACGGTAGTTCCGCGAATGACAAAGAGATCTACTCCGGCTTTAACAACGACCTCGTGTAGTTCTGCTGTGCGCTGCGGTGAGAGGGCGGCTGCAACAGTTACGCCAGAGGCGCGAATCTCGGCGATGCGAGCTTTAATGAGTTCAGGTCGAATCGGCGCTGCATACAACTCTTGCATACGACCGATTGCCTGCTCTTGTGGGAGTGAGGCAATTTCACCCAGTGGAATCCGAGGATTTTCGTGGCGAGTCCACAAACCTTCGAGGTTTAGAACACCGACTCCACCAAGTTTTCCAATGGCAATCGCGGTCTCCGGGGAGACAACAGAGTCCATAGGAGCGGCGAGCATAGGAAGATCAAATTTGTAAGCATCGATCTGCCACTGAATCGAAACTTCTTCGGGGTCGCGAGTACGTCGGCTTGGCACGATGGCGATATCGTCAAAAGAGTATGCGATATGCGCGCGCTTTCCGGGTCCGATTTCTATCTCATTCATTCTGATTCCCCAGTACTCTGTTATTTTCCGCCACGATAATTTGGTGCATCTGCCACATCAAATATGTCGTGTGGATGACTCTCTTGTAAACCTGCCGCAGTAATTTGAATGAGCTGACCCCTGCTCTTTAGATCAGCAATCGTTGCCGCGCCGGCATAACCCATTCCCGAACGCAATCCGCCAACGAGTTGGTGCACAACTGCCGCAACTGGCCCGCTGTACTTGACCTTGCCCTCAATTCCTTCAGGAACCAATTTGTCCTCTGCGAGCACATCATCTTGCATATATCGATCTTTGGAATATGACTTCTGTTCGCCACGAGATTGCATGGCGCCAAGTGAACCCATTCCGCGGTATCCCTTATATTTCTTGCCATTAATTTCTATTAAATCCGCTGGAGATTCATCACATCCGGCAAGAAGCGAACCAAGCATCACCGTATCTGCGCCAGCGACAATTGCTTTTGCGATATCACCTGAATGTTGCAGGCCGCCATCGGCAATGAGTGGAATTCCTGCAGTGACACATGCTTTATGCGCCTCAAGGATCGCAGTGAGTTGCGGGACTCCAACACCAGCGACAACTCGGGTGGTGCAAATTGAACCTGGTCCGACACCAACTTTTACAGCGTCTACTCCGGCATTAATCAATGCTTGAGCGCCAGCGCGGGTAGCAACGTTTCCACCAATAATTTCAATCTCGCTAAACTCTTTTTTGATGCGAGCTACAGCATCAAGTACTCCGCGGTGATGACCGTGAGCGGTATCGACGACGATGACATCAACACCAGCCTCAATAAGCGCAACGGCGCGGGCAAATCCGTCTTCGCCAACACCCACTGCTGCACCGACTATGCCATGGGCCTTCGCCAAAGTGACCTGCTTGACCTGATCCTCTATCGAAAGGTTGCGGTGCAAGATACCGATGCCGCCGGCCTTTGCCATCGCGATCGCCATAGTCGACTCGGTGACTGTATCCATTGCAGAGGAGATCACAGGAATAGAGAGGGAGATATTGCGCGTTAAGCGGGTTTTGGTATCGACCTCACTTGGAACTACTTCGGAGGCATCTGGGAGCAAGAGAACATCGTCATAGGTCAGACCCAAGAGGATGACTTTTTCGCGAGCCTTATCCATCATTGGGTAAGTCTAGGGGTTGGCCACCGCTACCTTTAAAGCGTGAGCTCTCGGCCCAGGTGGCTACAGGCCGAGGGCGAGTGAGATCTCGCGACAAGCGCTAGCAAGATCTTCAGCGACAGATACACCTTGGCAATCGGCGCCCGCCCAACCTGGTCCACCCAAAATAACGCGGGGCGCTGGTCGCACAACGGGGAGCGAATTTAGAACATCGATCGAAGCGTTCTGTGGAAGTTGTGCCCAGAGGAATATTGCAGGTGGGGCACAGCGTCGAACTACCTCGTTAATAGCCTCTGTGGGAGTACGTGCGCCTAAGAATTGGACCTGGATATCAAGCTCGGCCAATGATGCTGCGAGGGCTGTAATCGCAAGTGAGTGCATCTCTTCTCCGATGCAGGCGAGAAGAACTGGAACTTGATTGCGCGGATGAACCACATTTATCTTCTCACCCAAAACCTTCTTGATGACATCAGAGACCATATGTTCGCTGGCAATTCCTTCACCGGTACGTTCCCACTCTTCACCGATCAGGCAGAGCAGCGGAACAAGGAGATTGACCCAGGTGGCGGCAACTCCGCTCTTCTCAATCTGCGCCCTGATCCCTAGTTCAACTGAAGTTCGATCCAATACCTGAGAGGCGCGATACATCGAGGTGACCAGATGACCATCGACTGTGGGGATGGAGCTAAGTTCATTGGGGGCAAATTCAGGTTGATGGGCAACCGCTAACTTGGCCGCCTCGGCAGGTGAGACACCCGAGATCACCAATTTATGCATGTAAAGCAGGCGAGCGAAGTCCTCCTGCGTGTATTTACGGTGCTCTCCAACGCAATGATCACTGGGGCCAAGGCCATAGCGCCTATCCCAGGTTCGAAGCGTCCCTGGAGCGATTCCCAGGCGCCGGGCCACGGCCGCCACCGTCAGCCTGGCTAAATCTGGGCTGGCCGCCTCTGGCGCAGCGGAGATTTGTGACTCAGGAGACATGCGCTAATAGTCACCGAACGGGACTATTTCTGCCACTCGAATTGTTACTTAAGCGAAGTGGTATCTCTCAAATCACATTCAAATGGCTTGAACAACCTATGAAACGATTGTAGAGTGCGGTTCCAAGCAAGGAGGAATGTCCATGGCTGAGATTTCACGTCTACCCCGTCCCGTCGCTTCAGAGTGGGAGTGGCAGTATCAAGGCGCCTGCCGCGATCTGCCTACCGAGATGTTCTTCCATCCAGATGGAGAGAGAGGCCCGCGTCGCGCTAATCGCGAAGCAGCGGCCAAGGCGGTCTGCACTACCTGTCCCGTTATTGAAGCTTGTCGAAAGCATGCTCTAGCTGTCCAAGAGCCCTATGGAATCTGGGGCGGTCTCTCCGAAGATGATCGTCTTAACATCATTGAACAGAGCGAGCGCTTAAATCGTCGCGAGGTAGTTCTCACCCCGGCTTCATAATTTAAAGCAGATTAAAAATCCCCCCGGTCACTTTGACCGAGGGGATTTTTTTAATTGGTCTAATTAGTGACTATGTCCGCCAGGTCCATGAGAGTGACCAGCGGCAGCTGCTTGCTCACGTTGCTCATCTTCAGGAGTTTCGAATACAAGAACTTCTGTTGTGATGAACATAGCGGCGATAGATGCAGCATTAGCGAGCGCAGAGCGCGTCACCTTCACCGGATCAATAACGCCAACCTTAACGAGATCTTCGTAGATATCGGTCGCTGCATTGAAACCATCATTTGCACCTAGGGTGCGAACTTTGGCAACTACTACATAACCTTCATGTCCAGCATTCTCAGCGATCCAACGAAGTGGCTCATCGCAAGCTTTGCGAACTAGGCGAACACCGACTGCGCGATCACCTTCAAAACCAAGATCATTTTGGATAGCGGCAGCCGCATGAACGAGTGCAGCTCCTCCACCAACAACAATGCCTTCTTCAACTGCTGCGCGAGTCGCAGAGATTGCATCTTCAAGACGGTGCTTCTTCTCCTTGAGTTCAACCTCGGTGTGTGCACCAACTTTGATGACACAAACTCCGCCGGCAAGCTTCGCAACGCGCTCCTGCAACTTCTCGCGATCCCACTCAGAATCAGTAGTAGCAAGTTCATTGCGGATCTCGTTGACGCGGTTTGCAACTTCAGTGGTGTCACCAGCGCCATCAACGATTGTGGTGGCATCCTTTGTGATCACAACGCGACGTGCCTTACCGAGCAGATCAAGAGTTACTTGATCGAGCTTGAGGCCCACTTCTGCAGTAATAACCTGTCCACCAGTCAAAATAGCAATATCTTGCAACATGGCCTTGCGGCGATCTCCAAATCCAGGAGCCTTTACCGCAGCTGATGTGAAGGTACCGCGCATCCGATTTACCACCAATGTGGAGAGGGCTTCACCCTCAACATCTTCAGCGATAATCAAAAGTGGCTTGTTAGCTTGAGCTACTTTTTCAAGTACAGGAAGGATCTCCGAGAGTGCAGAAATCTTCTGACCAGAGATCAAGATGAAGGCATCTTCAAGAACGGTCTCCATGCGATCTGAGTCGGTGACGAAGTAAGGACTGATGTAACCCTTATCGAATTGCATACCTTCGGTGAAATCGAGTTCTAGACCAGTCGTTGAAGATTCTTCAACGGTGATAACTCCATCTTTACCGACCTTATCCATCGCCTCTGCGATGAGATCACCGATTGCGCGATCCTGGGCTGAGATAGTTGCAACATCTGCAATCTGATCCTTACCTGAAACTGGAGTCGAATTCTTCTTGAGCTCTTCAGAGATTGCCTTTACGGCAGCTTCAATACCGAACTTAAGATCCATTGGTTGTGCGCCAGCGGCAAGGTTACGAAGACCTTCCTTAACCATGGCTTGTGCCAAGACTGTTGCAGTTGTGGTTCCATCACCGGCAACATCGTTGGTCTTCTCAGCTACTTGCTTAACGAGCTGAGCACCCATGTTCTCGGCTGGATCTTCGAGTTCAATCTCTTTAGCGATTGTGACGCCATCATTTGTAATGAGTGGTGCGCCATAACCCTTAGCAAGAACTACGTTACGACCGCGAGGTCCAAGTGTTACTTTGACGGTGTCGGCGAGGATATTTACGCCGCGCTCCATCGCACGACGAGCGCTCTCGTCGAAGGAAAGTGTTTTACCCATGTCGGTTACTTCTCAATAACTGCTAGTACATCGCGGGCAGAGAGAACGAGGTACTCCTCGTTGTTGTACTTAACTTCGGTTCCGCCGTATTTGCTATAAAGGACGACGTCTCCAACTTTTACATCTACTGGAGTACGGACGCCATCTTCAAAACGACCTGGGCCTACAGCAACCACTGTGCCTTCCTGAGGCTTCTCTTTTGCAGTATCTGGAATGACCAGACCTGATGCTGTGGTCTGCTCGGCCGCATTGGCCTTTACGACGATACGATCTTCAAGTGGCTTAATGGCAATGGCCATGATGTGCTCCCTTTTCATCTATTTATTCAGCAATTTTGGAGTTCCACCGCTCGCATACCCCGCTAATTAGCAGAGTGAGGGCGAGAGTGCTAATCAAACTCTAGCGAAAGGCCCAGCGGGCTGCCAAACGAGGGATAGGACTGCTGGGAGTAAAGGGAGCAGGTGAGGAGCGGCTAGAGGCGAAAGCCGGTGGCGCGAGCCTCGGTACGGGCCTCCCGGAGCCTGCGGAGCCGCTTAACCAGCATCGGCTGGCTCAGAAGGGCGGCCTCGCGGTCGATCAAATTGTTGAGGAGTTGGTAATAGGCCGGTGGGGTGAGGTCGAAGAGCTCCTTGATTGAGGACTCCTTGGCGCCGGCATGCCGCCACCACTGCCTCTCAAACTCTAGGATCCGAACTTCTAGCTCTGAAAGGCCCGACTCTGGTTCTAGAGGAGTCGGCGATCCGTGGAGTTCCATACCTAGATACTAAATGAAATCTCAGACAAATCAGCGAGTAGCGGGGCCCAGCACTTTCGTGTTGCTAGCGGGCGCCATCTTTCCGGAGCGCCTCTTTCACAATGTTCTTGGCCATCTTGGGAAAGATAAGGCGATGAAAAGGCAGAACCACGGCCCAGTAAAGGTGGCCGCCAACTCCCTTTGGTTGAAAGCTCGCCGTCTGCTTGAGACGACGCACAACTCGACCTTCGTGATCTGCCTCATCTACCGCGAACTGCAACCAGGCTTTTCCGGGAAGGATCATCTCTGCATATAAAGTCAACTGTTGATTTGTTTGCAAACTCTCTACCCGCCAAAAATCCAGACTCTCGCCTTGCCGTAAGAAGTTGGGATCGCGCCTTCCACGACGCAGACCGACTCCACCAATCATTCGGTCAAGTAATCCGCGTAACCACCACAAGGCATCCGCGCCGTACCAACCTCGCGCTCCCCCGATCTCTTCGATGCTGCGCCATAAAGAATCCAAAGTTGCATCTGTAAAAACGGTCTGTTCATCGTGGTACTCCGCTTCACCTGCCCAGTCGGGATCTGATTGCGTCTTCTGCCACGGCGGCATAAATGCATTTGCATCTGACCAACGTGATTCAACTTCGTGGTGCTCTACTTTCGATAACGCTAATTCAAATGCCTTATCAACTGTGAGTAGGCCATTGGATGGTGGCGGAATAAGCGTTGAAATTGTATGTTTTTGATCGACCATAGACTCATTGATAAGCGAGCCAACCAGAGGCCTTGCTAGTGCAACGGGCACCGGTGTTACAAGCCCAATCCACAAACTTGATAACCAGACCGAGAGAAATGGAACTTTGATAATGATGCGCTTGCGCAATTTAGCAATCTTGGCGAACTCTTCAATCAAGTTGGCATAGGTAAATATGTCTGGGCCGCCGATATCGTAAGTTCCTGATTGCGGTTGTAAAAGCGAAGCTGCTTGAGATAGGTAATACAAGACATCGCGAATAGCAATCGGCTGAGTTCTATTGTTTACCCACTTAGGAGTAATCATGATCGGCAATCTATGCGTCATGTGGCGAATCATTTCGAAGGAAGCAGATCCCGAGCCGATGATGATCCCGGCACGAATTTGTAATACCGGTACCTCAAATTTCGCAAGACATTGACCGGTGTTAGCTCTAGATGCCAGGTGCTGACTGGCCTTATGACCACCGCTGGTAAAGATACCTCCGAGATAAATAATCTGAGCCACTTCAGCATCCTTGGCCGCTTGGCCAAAGGTGAGCGCCATGTTCTGCTCTACCTCATCAAATCGCGGACCCGCCCCGATGGAGTGCAATAAGTAGAAGGCGGTGTGAATTCCTGTGAGCGCGGCACGAATTGATTCATATTCGGTGGCGCTTCCGACAGCGACCTCAACTTTGGAGTACCAGGGTTGACCCACAATTTTTGCGCGATCCCGGACCAGTACTCGCACGGAGGCACCTTGATTGAGGAGCGTAGTTACAAGACGACTGCCCACATACCCTGAGGCGCCGGTCACAAGTACCTTACGAACTTCCGGAATACCCTTCACCTGATACACAGTAGACTGTGCACATAGATTCGGATATTCGAAACCAGAGCCGGTAGGCGAACCGACGAGTGGCCAGTTTTAAGTCACGTTGAGTGTAGAAAAGGTAAATTCTCATGGCGAAACCGCGCGTAGTAATCCTTGGCGGAGGCTTTGGAGGCCTGGCAGCCGCAGAAGCGCTTGGCCACGATGCAGATATAACGGTTGTTGATCGCAATAACTATCAGACCTTTCTCCCTCTTCTCTATCAGGTATCAACTGCTGGAATCGCTGCAGATCACATCGCCTATCCAATCCGTGGAGCCCTGCGCAAAGTAGGTGGCCGCTTCCATATGGGCTCGCCGATCTCAATTGATCACAAGAACAAAACCGTCAAACTCGATAGCAGTGAAGTAATTCCCTTCGACCATCTGGTGGTCGCACTTGGCTCAGTAACCGCTGACTTTGGTATTCCTGGCGTCCACGAATTCGGACTTGGAATGAAATCTATCCACGAATCGCTAATGATCCGCTCTGAGATCATGCGTCGTTACGAAGATCTCTGTCGCTTCCAGGATGACACTCGCCTCAAGATCGTTGTTGTGGGTGGTGGCCCAACTGGCGTTGAGATGGCAGGTGCTCTTGGAGAGTTAATCAAGGGCCCACTGCGCAATGACCAGTCCGAGGCGGCGGCTAATATCGATGTCTATCTCGTCGAAGCTGGCCCGCGCGTTCTACCTATGTTTGATCAATCGCTCACCGACAAGGCTCAGACAGAGCTCCAGAAACTCGGCGTCAACCTCATGTTGAAGACCGCCGTGAAGTCACTTGAGTCTGGCCAGATCAACTTTGTAGACGGAACTTCCATGCGAGCACACATTGTGGTCTGGGCAGCTGGAGTTACAAGCGCTCCGGCAATTTACAATCTCAATGTTCCCACTGAAGGATTTAGACTCAAGACCGATCAAACTCTCCAAATCTCCAACTATCCCTATGTCTGGGCGGTTGGCGATTGCGCAGGAGCTCGCGGAGCAAATGGCCGCTTCCTTCCTCAAGTTGCTCCCGTTGCTATGCAGCAAGGTCGTTTCGTAGCGGATCAAATTAGGCGAGTATCCAAGGGCCAACCACTCAAAGAGTTTGTATATAAAGATAAGGGCTCAATGGCCACCATTGGTCGCCATAAGGCGATCATTCAAGTTAAGAAATTGAAGATCAGCGGACCGATTGCCTGGTTTGGATGGCTCTTCTTGCACCTCTTCTACTTGATGGGTGGTCGCAATCGCATTGGCACCATCGCCGATTGGAGTTGGAACTACCTCACCTTCGATCGCGGCAACCGCCACATCATGGATTCTCTCTAAACCCCACTGAGGACTCCAAAACTATGGCATATATCAATTTGCGCGGACACCAGACGTGGAGCGTGGAATATCCTGCGGTTGGCGATCCCCTACTACTTCTCCATGGTGGTCTCAGCGCTACTGAGAACTTTGATCTCCACATCTTGCCCGCAGTTCAAGATCGCTTCTATATCTATGGTTACGATCGAACCGCACATGGAAGAACTGGAATCCGCGAAGGCTTCTATCACTTCGATTTCCAGCGCGATGAGGCGATCGCTTACATGGAAGATGTAATTGGTGGACCGACTCATCTGCTGGGACACAGTGACGGTGGAATCATCGCTCTCCTGGTGGCGATCAAGAGACCCGATCTCGTGCTTTCGATTGTCGCTACGGGTACGAACTACAGCTGGGATGCCGGACTCACCTTGGGTGGTGAGGTGACCATTAGTGATGAGAATCGAGCTGAATTCGCTGAGCGCTCTCCGGATTCTCCAGAGACCCTAGATCGAATTATTTATAAGGCATATGAGGTGTGGGAGAGCGAGCCAAATATCACTCTGGATGAGTTGGCGAGCATTACCTGTCCAGTGCTTGTTGTGAACGGCGATGATGAACCATTTAGCCCGCATCATGGGGTTGATTTATTCCAAGCGCTACCGAATGGCCGTTTAGCAATTATTCCTGGCTCTCCGCACGCAACCCATAAAGTAAAGCCACATTTACTTATACCGATCATCAAAGATTTTTATGACCACCCCGAACCGCGTGGAGAATCAAATCCCTTTAGTGAGGTTACTGGGGATTAATCCAACACCTTAAGGTACAAGAAGCGTTGGTAGCCGCAACAAGTTGAAGACTAGATCCGGATAAACACCCAGAACCAAGGTTGCAACGAAACAGATTGCAATACCTGCGCTCACCATAAATGAAGGTACCGCTACAGTCACAGTGTCGTCGGTTGGTTCTTTAAAGAACATGATCAAAATAACGCGCAGATAGAAGAAGAGCGCAATCGCACTTGAGAGCACACCAACAACTACGATCGCAATATTTCCGCTGTCATATGCCGCGGTAAAGATGGAGAACTTCGCTATAAATCCTGCGGTGAGTGGAATTCCACCAAAGCTCAAGAGGAAGAGCGCGAAGGCTGTAGCGATAAAGGGAGATTTCTTGGCAAGTCCAGCCCATCGATTGAGGTCATTAACCTCACCAGTGGAGTCGCGAACTAAAGTAACAATTCCAAAGGCTCCGATCGTCGCGAAACCATATGCAACTAGGTAGAAGAGCATCGAGGTAAGACCGATTTGGCTAAGTGCAATAACGCCAGCTAGCAAGAAGCCTGCGTGGGTGATGGATGAGTAGGCCAAAGTTCGCTTCACGTCGCGCTGCGAGATCGCGGCGATCGCTCCGCCGGCCATCGTCACAATTGCTATAGCAACAAAGACGGGGCGCCAATCACTTTGAATCGCGCCGAAGGCCACGATGAAGATACGGAACAT